>NZ_JBHXKA010000056.1:0-52320 GCF_042722885.1 Streptomyces sp. NPDC058401 | reverse complement strand
AGTTCGAGGTCATGTGGCGCGTCCCGCGCGAGGAGTGGCCGGCGGACGGCGGCGGCGAGCGGTTGGACCTGGACGCCGCCCTCGCCCGCTGGGGCTCGGACCTGGCGACGGGAGCCGCCGCCGGATCCGCGACCTGAGGCGGGCGAGGCGGGCGGGCTACTAGCCGGCCGTGTCGCCACCGCTGGCAGGGGGAGGCGGCGGCTTCGGAGTTTGACCGCCGTTCGACGCCGCCTCGACGGCGATCGTGTCGATCCCGGTCCGAGTGCCCGCGTCCGACTCGATCGCGCGGCGCACGACGAAACCGTCTGGGTCCGCACGTACACCCACCCTGCCCATCCGGACGGGGCCCTGCCCCGGATTCGTTGCGGCTGGACGCCCGCTCGGAAGCCAGAAGCGAAATCAGCCTTCTTCCTGTCATACAGGTGGAGCCCTGGGACTACTTCGACTCGACGCGCCCGATGGCGTCGGGGCCGGTAACGAGAGCGTGCTGTGCCGTCTGCCAGGCGTTGTCGTCGGGGTGGAAGGCGGTGCGGAGGTAGGCGGCGGTGAGTTCGGCGATCGCGGCGACGCGGTCGGGGCTCTCGTCGGTGGTTTCCACGCTGTCGTGGCCCTGGATGCCGCCCAGGAGGTGTTCGCCGTCGAAGACCGTGAGGAGGGTCTTGGGTCCGGGAGCGAGGTGGTAGGGGTCGGCGTGCCAGTCCGGTCCCATGGTCGTCCAGTGCTGGGAGTCGTCCTTGTCACCGGCGACGACCAGGGTGGGGGTGGTCATCGTGGTGAGGTCGGTGGTGCGGAAGACCGGGGCGCGCGCGGTCATGAACCCGTCGAACGCATCGCCGCCCCGGCCGATGGCTCCGAGCAGGACACCCTGGGTGATGCGGGGGTCGTGGGCGTTCAGTGCTTCGCCGGTGTCGGGGTCGGTGGCGCCGGCACCGAGAAGGAGTTCGCTGGTGAAGGATCCCGCGGAGTGTCCCGCGACGGCGATCTTGCTGGGGTCCATGCGTCCGGTAAGTCCCGGCACGGCCCTTTCGATCTCGTCGAGCCGGTCGATGATGCTGCGCATGTCCTGGGTGCGCGAAGCCCAGAAGAAGGGTGCTCCGGGCTCGTCGGCGACCTGGTGGGCGAGCCGGGGGGCGCTGAGGTGGTGGGGCTGGATCACGACGAACCCGCGGGCCGCCCAGACCTTCGCCAGGGGAAGGTAACCGTCGAGCGAGGAGAGTCCGTACGCTCCGCCCTGCCCGTGGGAGAAGAGGATGACCGGCAGGTCGGCGCCCGTCATGGGTGCGGAAATGCGCACTTCGAGGTCCAGGGGCCGTCCAGGGACGGTCAGGGGCACCGGGCTGACCGAGATCACGGGCGGCGTGGAGGGGTGGAGGTAGGTGTCGGCGATGGAGGTCCACTCAGGCATGGCGCGTCTTTCCCTTCGATGGCCTCTCTGCCGTCGACTACGGAACGGTCGGCGCGCGAGGAGGTGGGGACGTTCCGGCTCCGCTAAAGTGGAGCAAAAGCGGAGCGCCGCTCCATTTACGATACGGAGCGTCGTTCCGCTTCGCAAGCCGAGTGAGGCGTGCTGGTGAACCGCCAGCCGCGAGAAAGGGGGTGCGGTGCCCAGCACAGAGCAGCCAGGGAAGGCGCCGGCCGCGGCCGTGCGAGCCGATGTGGTGCGCAACCAGAAGAAGCTGCTGGCCGCTGCCGCAGAGGTGTTCGTGACCTCCGGAGTCGATGCGCCGGTGCGTGAAGTCGCGGCCCGGGCGGGCGTCGGGATGGGAACCCTCTACCGGCACTTCCCGACGCGGGCGGATCTTGTCGTGGCCGTCTTCCGCCACCAGGTCGAGGAACTGGCCGAAGCCGGCCCCCGCCTCCTGGCCGACACCCCCTCACCACTGAGGGCGCTGCGCCAGTGGGTCGACCTGTTTGTCGACTTCCTCGTCACCAAGCACGGCCTCGCCGCCATCCCCCAGCCGGACAACGGCGCCGCGACACTTCACACGTACTTCCTCGACCGGCTGCTGCCGGTCACCGAGCAGCTCCTCGCGGCGGCAGCCGACGCGGGCGAGGTCAGGCCCGACATCCGGCCCTACGAACTCATGCGCGGCATCGGCAACCTCTGCATCGTCCCCGCCCACGAGCCCCGCTACGACCCGCGCCGACTGATCGCCCTGTTGCTGGCCGGACTCGAATCAAAGGCATCCTGACAACGAGGTCAAGGCTTCTCGAACCCCGCATCGCCCGCCGGCTATCCACGGGCACGACGGCGGCGCGTCCCCGGTGTCGTCATAGCTACCGTCCCCGTGACCAGAGAGTGTCGGGCGACTGGGACTAGCGGGCCTCGCCGTGCCCGCCGAACCATTTGGTGCGCCTACGAGCCGTGGCCGGGGCGGCCGTCGGGGTGGGGCGGTCCTCGCCGAGGGCTTGGGCGGTTTGCGCGCGGGCGGCGTCACGCTGCTCGATCAGGTCCTCGCGTTCGCGGTCCACGACCGCGCTCTCCCGCTTCGAGGTGAGGGAAGCCTCGTGGCGGGCCAGGCGGTTGCGGCGGGAGGCCCGGCGGGCCGCCGCCAGGACGAGAGCAAGGCCCAGGACGGCGGCCGCTCCGACAGCGATGCCGTAGAGGAACAGCGCGCCGGTCGAGCTGGTGACGTGGTAGCCGAAGACCGAGAAGTCATTGGTGAGCTCGTGGGCACTGCCGAGGTTCGCCATGACTCCGGCCACGGCGAAGATCAGCGCAGCGATCAGAAGGATGAGACCGAGGATGAGGATCATGGAGCACTCCCTGCTCCGCACTGCCACGTGCGATTGAGCTGCGGTCGGCGGAAGCCCGCCGATCCACACAGCGCCTACCCGAATGTGACAGGGCCAAGCGGACGTCGCCCCGTAAGGGCCGGTCGGCTCCACAACGGGCCCCTCGGCCCCTCTTGGGAGCGGTGGCCGGGGCGGAGCCCGGAACTCACACGTCAAGATCAAGGGGCTGTATCCGGATCTGGAGATCACCTCCCGCCGGCTGTCGGGGATCCCGGCCACGGCCCTGGCCCACGCGGCTGCCTCTGCGGACACGCTGGTGCCGGGTTCCCGGGGGCTCGGCAGCAACGCCGGATTCATGCTCGGCTCCATCGGCGCCGGGACCATCGCCGCGGCCGATCAGCCGGTCGTCCTCGTCAGGGCACCGCCGCCGGTCGTCGGCTGCGGCCCCGGTCTCGACCCCGGTGTCCAGGAGGAGATCGGTCGGGGGATCGCCACTGCCGTGGACGAGATGATCCGCCCCTGGTGCGAAAAGTACCCCTCGGTGACAGTCACCCCCGAGGTGCGCATCGGCCAGTCCGCGATCCAGCTCGTGGACGCCTCCAAAGGTGCCGCGCCCGTCCTCGTCGGCAGGCGCATCCGACGGTCCGCCTACGGCACCCGCATCGGCGCGATCGCGCACGCGGTCCTGCACCACGCCACCGCGCCCGTCGCCGTCATCGCCCACGAGTGAACGCATCGGTGTTCCACCTGATCGTGTCAGGTGCGCGCGGGCTTCCGGGTGCGCCGCCTCAGGCGGCGCAGTTCGTCGGTGCCCCAGACCAGTACGGGGAAGACCGCGATGAGGGCGACCACGTCGAGGGGCAGGGCAGCGGTACCGAAGAGGCCTCGCAGGGGTGGCACGTAGACCAGGGCCGCCGTGAAGACGAGTTCGAAGGCGATGCCGGCGAGGAGCAGCGGGTTGGCGTCGTCAACTCCTGATTGAGTGGGCAGCTGGCCGGACCAGCCTGGTTCCACGCGTTCCCAGTCCCGTTCCCACATGGACAGGCTGCGCGCCTCGATGGTCCGAAGCCTCAGGTGGACGATGCCTGCGGCTGTCAGCGCGATCAGGACAGCGGCAGTGGCGCCGCCGGTCAAGCGTTGGGTGCGCGTGCGGTCAGCCGTCCGCGGCAGCGGATTGGGCGGCGTTCCGTGAGGCATGGCGGGCCTCCGGCACCGGGAGTCTTCTCACTGGTCGGGGGAGCCGGCCGCGGTGAGCTCGGCACCGATGTGGTGCGCCCAGGCCTGGATGCGCTCGGGGTTGCGGAAGTCTCCGCCCTTGCCCTCGCGTACGAGGGCTCGTGCCAGCAGGCCGGGCGTACCCTCCGTGAGGCTGCCGCCGAAGGTGATGTGGTCGCGGGCGCCGAGTTCTCGCATCTGCCGGGCAACCGCCCGTACGGGCGGGATGTCGCTGCGTTCCGCGGAGGAGTCGACCGGTCCGCTGCTGAACAGCCAGACGGGACGGTGCTTCAGATACCGGGCGTTGCGCTTCGCACAGCGCCGGGCCCGGCCGTTCCAACGCCCCGCGTACAGGGATCCGCCCAGCACCACCCCGTCGTAACCGCGGACGTCCGTGACCTCGCCGGCCGGGACCACCCAAACGTCGAGGCCGTTCTCGCGCAGCGCCGTTCCGATCTGCTCCGCGATCCCGGCAGTTGCACCGTGCTTGCTTCCGTAGGCGACCAGAACCTGTTTCGCACTCATGCGTCTCCTCCTTCGGTCGTTCCCGTGAGCCTGTACGCGATACGTCTTGGCGCGCCCTCCACTGTCCACTCGGGGACGCGCGGCCCGTAGGGGCCCACCGGGGGCCGGGTAGGGGCCGTTCGGCCCTCTCGGGCCGGTCCGGCCACGAGGGGGGATCTCCGCGACGGCCGCGGGTCTAGTCCCCGGGAAGCCGGAACCAGCGCTCGTCTCCGGCCGCCACCACGGCAGACTGTTCGCCGGGCAGCATGAGGGCCAGGGGACCGTGGCGGGATTCCGGCACGGTGATGCCGAACCTGCCGGGGAGCAGTCGTACGCGGACACCGCGGTGCCCCCGGTGGCAGAGCGTGAAGGAGACGGGCTCGATCTCCTGCAGGGGGACGGGATCGATGCACAGGCCTTCGGGGCCGGTCTCCAGGCCCGTGACTCCGCGCTCCGCGAGGTCGAGGGTGCCGGCCATGGCGCCCAGGTGGATCCCCTCCCCGGTGGTCCCGCCCTGGATGTCCGTGACGTCGCCGAGGAGTGCCTCCTCGCAGAACCTCCGGGCGTCCGGGTCCTTCTGGCGGGCCAGCACCCACCCGTGGACAAGGCTGCTGAGCGTCGATCCGTGGCTCGTGCGCGGCAGGTAGTACGCGACGGTCGCCCGCCACACCGCGTCGTCGAGCCGGTAGCCGAGCCGGGCGAACAGGCCGTACAGCTCGGCGGGCCGGAAGAGGTAGCCGAGCATGACCACGTCGGCCTGCTTCGACGCCTGGTAGCGGTTGACCGTATCCCCTTCGGCTTCCAGGATCCGGTCGAGTCGGCGCACATCGCCGTAGCGGGCGCGGTAAGCCGCCCAGTCCAGCTCGGCCAGGTCTCCGTACCGCTCGAACTGGCTGATGACGCCCCGGTGGAACGGGACGTACAGGCGGCGGGACACCTCTTCCCAGTGCTCCAGTGCGCCGCCGTCCAGAGCGAGCCGCTCGGTCAGTTCCGACCGTCGAGCGGGGGGCAGTTCGTCGAGCAGTTCGAGCCCCTGCTGGATCACCCAGGCGGCCATCACGTTGGTGTACGCGTTGTCGTCGATCCCGGCTTCCGCAGCCCCCGGATAGGCGTCGTGGTACTCGTCCGGGCCCAGCACACCGCGGATGCGGTACCGCCTTCGCTCCGCGTCGTACACGGCGGCGCCGACCCAGAAGCAGGCTATCTCCAACAGGAGTTCAGCGCCGGGGCCGTACAGGAAGCCGGTGTCCCCGGTGGCCCGCCCGTACCTGCAGACGTTCAGGGCTATGGCGGAGCCGACATGACGCTGCAGGTGCGAGTGGTCGGGCAGCCAGCGGCCCGAGCGGGGATTGAGGTGCAGGGCCTGACTCTCCTCCTGTCCCGAACTTCCGCTCTGCCAGGGGAACATCGCTCCGCTCCGTCCTGCCAGCCGGGCAGCATCGCGGGCGGCCGGCAGCCGTCGGTGGCGGTACATGAGCAGGGCCCGCGCGACTTCGGGGAAGTGCAGCGTGACATAGGGCAGGACGAAGAGTTCGTCCCAGAAGACGTGCCCCCGGTAGGCCTCACCATGCAGTCCCCGCGCGGGGACACCCACGTCCAGCTCCGCGGTGTGCGGGGAGAGCGTCTGGAGCACATGGAAGACGTGGAGGCGCAGGATCTTGCCCGCCTCCCCCGCGACGGTCAACTCGCCTTGCTCCCAGAGCCGTTCCCAGGCCGCGTGCTGCGCCGTGAGCAGGTCCGGGAATCCGGGGGCCCGCGAAGCGTGTTCGATCGCGCGCGGCAGGAGGTCTCCGGTCGGCCTGTCGAGGGAGGTGTACAGGGCCGCGGTCTTCACCACCGTCGCGGACCGCCTGGGGGCCACGGGCAGCCTGAACGTCTGCACCGTCCCGGCTGCGGTGCGGCTCTTCATGGTGGGCATGCGGGGTCGGGTGGCCGTCCGGACGGCAAGGGCGATTTCGGTGTGGGAGGAGGTGGTGCGGCAGGCGATCCATGCGACGCCGTGCGGTGCGAAGCCGGTCCGGTGGTCGGTGAGGTGGTGGCCGTCGAGCCCGCCGTAGCGTTCCACTCCGGCGTTGGTCACGTCTCCGTCGAGCCCTGATTCCACTTCGATCAGGCCGCTCCAGCCGTACGCGTGGAAGGTGGTCCGCTGCGCCGCGAGGTAGGGGTCTCCCATGTGCACGACGCGGACGTGGGTGACGCCGAGGCGGCGGCCATCGCCGTACCGGAAGAGCATGTGCCGGGTGAGCGTTCCCCGGCGCAGGTCGAGCACCACCTTGTAGTGCAGCATGCCGGGGTCGTCGGGAGTCAGCCAGTCGCCCGGGAGTCCGTCGTCGGTGATGCAGCGGTACCGCAGTGCCGTCCAGTCGGGGAGGTTGACCATGTCCTCGTTGTCGACCTGCTGTCCGGCCACGTGCGAGGTGAGCCGGTTGGAGCAGCCGGCGGCGTACGTGGCGGGATAGTGCACGGGGTCCGCCGGGGTCTCGGGGGCCGCACCGCGGGTGGCGAACCTTCCGTTGCCCAGTGTGCACAGGGCTTCGACGAGTCGCTCCGCCTTGGGATCGTAGTGGTCGTACTCCCAGGTCCACGAGGCGGTCATGGTCCCGCCCCGCAGACGAGGTCGGCGACCGTGAGGAGTTCGGTGGCGACCAGGTCCGCCCCGCGTTCCCGTAGTGCCCGTGCGGTGTCGGGGTTCTTCGTCCGGTCGAGGCCCATCACGAGGCCGAAGTGGCCGCGTCGGCCTGCTTCGACACCTGCGAGGGCGTCTTCCACCACCGCGCAGCGGGCGGGGTCCATCCCGAGCCGTCGGGCCGCTTCGAGGAACAGAGCGGGGTCCGGCTTGCCCGCGAGCCCAAGACCGGCAGCGTCCGTACCGTCCACCACCGCGTCGAAGCAGCCCAGAAGGGAGGCTGATCCGAGAAGCGGCCGGGCATGCCGGGACGCCGACACGGCGGCGCATGACACGCCGTGCGCCCTTAGCCGGGCGAGCGCCGGAGCGACGTCGGTGAAGGCCTGGACGGCCCCGGACCGCAGCGTGGTGACGAACGTCGCCTCCTTGCGCGCGGCCACCGCCCAGACCGTGTCGTCGCCCGGTGCGTTGTCGGGGCTGCCGGTCGGCAGGTGGATGCCACGGGAGTTCAGGAAGGAACTCGCCCCGTCCAGCCGGGGCTTGCCGTCGACCCACTGGCGGTACTCACGGTCCGCGTCGAAGGGAGGCTGCCGCCCGTGCCCGGACGCGGCCCAGGCATCCAGACAGCTGTCGAAGGCGGTCTTCCAGGCCACGGCGTGCAGCCGCGCCGAGTCGAGCAGTACCCCGTCCGTGTCGAACACGACGGCATGGGGGGCGCTCACCCGGATCCCACACGACGGCCGGTCATCCTGGTGGGGGTAATGGACATCCAGTGCGTGCGGGGTCCGCCGGCCCAGGGGAGCGAGCGGGCGACCGAATACAGGTGGCTGACTCGCTCCCCGCCCGTGACACCGGACACCTCACCGACGGCCATGACGCTCCAGCCTTCGCGCATCGCGTCGTCGATGTGGTCCACCTCGAAGGCGACCTCGGTCCCGGTCGCCTCGGCGAGCCGCGAGTCGGCCGCCGTACGGAACGCGATCTCGTTCCCCACGACGACATAGTTGACGGGGAAGACGGCAAGTCCCTCCATCCCGGAGAACCCGACCCGGCCGATGCCATGGGTGGAGAGCAGGCGCAGGCACTCGGCCTCGCTCAGCACCGTCGACTCGGAACCGCGCATCGCGGTCCCCATACCGGGGGGACTGTCGGTCGTTCTCCCGGTCAGCTCGGCAACGGTGGTCCCCAGCCCGTCCGCGAGACCCACGAGCATGCCCATGCTGGGCGCCGCCGCCCGCTCTTCCACGTACGCGATGTACGATGCGGCGGCCCCACAGCGCTCCCCGAGTTCCTCACGCGTGAGTCCCAGCTCTTCACGGCGGGGCTCACGCGTCGTCCGAGGTCACCACGGGCAGCCGGAACCTTGATCGGGGACGTACCTGCTGCGGTCTCTCCCATGATCGTCACACCCTTGTTGTTCGTAGCCGGTACAGGAACTTGGCGACGCGCTGGGCGTCAACCTCAGGCTGTACCCGCTACCAGCGCACGCACAGGGCCGGACGGTCCCCTACCGGGGCCGGTCGGGCCCATGCGGCCCTCTCCTCGGGGTGTGCTCCTGCGTCTGAGCCGATGGCGACATCGCCCCGCGCGACGCCACTCAGCGGTCTTGTGCCCCGCACCGTCTCGAACCGTCCACCGTTCCCGGCGTCCCGCCAGGGCCCCGCCCTGACGGCGGCGACATGACCCGGTACCGACCCGACCGCCCACACTCCATGCCCGGCCGTCGTCGCAGAAGGGGCCGACCGGCCCCATGCAGGGGCCGGTCCTGCCCTTCCCGCCCCCGGCCCCGTGGACGCACAGTTCAAGCATCGGTTCAACCGGCACATGACCCGGACTGCGGTTCGAAGGAGCGCTCATGACGACCACGTACCGGATCGCGGAACTGGACGCGCACTGGCGTGCCGCGAACTACCTGGCCATCGGCCAGATCTACCTCATGGACAACCCGCTGCTCGCCGAGCCGCTGCGGCCTGAGCACATCAAACCGCGGCTGCTCGGCCACTGGGGCACCGCACCCGGCCTGAACCTCGTCCACACCCACCTGAACCGGGTGATCAAGGAGCGTTCCCTGAAGGCCCTGTGCGTCTGGGGACCCGGCCACGGCGGGGCGGCCGTCCTCGCCAACTCCTGGCTGGAGGGCACCTACACCGAGACCTACCCGGACATCGGCCGCAACGCGGACGGGATGCGCAGGCTGTTCCGCCAGTTCTCCTTCCCAGGCGGCGTGCCGAGCCACGTCGCACCGGAAACACCGGGCTCCATCCACGAGGGCG
This sequence comes from Streptomyces sp. NPDC058401, assembly GCF_042722885.1. Taxonomy (NCBI): domain Bacteria; kingdom Bacillati; phylum Actinomycetota; class Actinomycetes; order Kitasatosporales; family Streptomycetaceae; genus Streptomyces; species Streptomyces sp. NPDC058401. The sequence goes on along the minus strand of NZ_JBHXKA010000056.1, from coordinate 42,966 downwards.
GCGAGCTCGGCTACTCCCTCGCCCACGCCTACGGAGCCGCCTTCGACCATCCCGGCCTGCTCGTCGCCTGCGTCATCGGCGACGGTGAGGCGGAGACGGGGCCACTGGCCGCGTCCTGGCACTCGAACAAGTTCCTCGACCCGCTCCACGACGGCGCCGTCCTGCCGATCCTGCACCTCAACGGCTACAAGATCGCCAACCCGACCGTACTGTCACGGATCCCCGAGGCGGAGCTCGACGCGCTGCTGCGCGGTTACGGCCACGAGCCCCTCTACGTCTCCGGCAGCGACCCCGCCCTCGTCCACCCGGCCATGGCCCGAGCCATGGACCAGGCTCTGGACCGCATCCACGCCATCCAGCGGGAGGCGCGGGCCGCAGGCACCGATCCGGGCGCTGAGCACGCACGCTGGCCGATGATCGTCCTACGGACGCCGAAGGGCTGGACGGGCCCCGCGACCGTCGACGGCCAACCCGTCGAGGGCACCTGGCGCGCCCACCAGGTGCCCCTCGCCGAAGTCCGAGAGAACTCCGAACACCTGAGGCAGCTGGAGAGCTGGATGCGCTCCTACCGGCCGGAGGAACTCTTCGACGCCGACGGCCGTCCGAGGACGCAGGTCCTGGCCTGCGTCCCGGAGGGTGACCGCCGCCTGGGCGCGAGCCCGTACGCCAACGGCGGCCGGCTGCTGCGCTCCCTCCCCCTGCCCGCGCTCGACGCGTGGGCCGTCCCCGTGGACAAGCCCGGAAGCGCCCTACACGAGCCCACCCGTGTCCTGGGCCGCTACCTCGCGCAGGTCATGGCGGCCACGGCCGGGCGACGGGACTTCCGGGTCGTCGGGCCGGACGAGACCGCGAGCAACCACCTCGACGACCTGTACGCGGTGACGGGCAAGGCCTGGCAGGGCCTGACGGAACCCACCGACCAGCACCTCTCCCGGGACGGCCGGGTCATGGAGATCCTCTCGGAGCACGTGTGCCAAGGCTGGCTGGAGGGGTACCTCCTCACCGGCCGCCACGGACTGTTCTCCACGTACGAGGCCTTCGCCCACATCGTCGACTCCATGGTCGGCCAGCACATCAAATGGCTGAAGAGCGCGCGGCAGTTGAGCTGGCGCGCGTCCCTCGCCTCCCTCAACTACCTGCTCACCTCGCACGTCTGGCGCCAGGACAGCAACGGCTTCTCCCACCAGGACCCCGGCTTCGTCGACCACGTCCTCAACAAGAGCCCGGACGTCGTACGCGTCTACCTGCCGCCGGACGCCAACACCCTCCTCGCCGTGGCCGACCACGCGCTGCGCAGCCGTGACCAGGTCAACGTGATCGTCGCCGGCAAGCAGCCCTGCTTCGACTGGCTGAACATCGACGAGGCGCGGACGCACGTCGCCCGAGGCGCCGGAATCTGGCCGTGGGCCGGCACGGACGCCGGGACCCGCGAACCGGATGTCGTGCTGGCCTGCGCCGGAGACGTCCCCACCATGGAGGTCCTGGCCACCTCGGCCCTGCTGCGCGAGCACCTGCCCTCGCTGGCCGTGCGCGTGGTCAACGTCGTCGACATCGCCCGCCTGATGCCAAGGGAAGAACACCCCCACGGGATGACCGACACGGAGTACGACGCGCTCTTCACCACCGACAAGCCCGTGATCTTCGCCTACCACGGCTATCCGTGGCTCATCCACCGCCTCGCCTACCGCCGGACCGGGCATCCGAACCTGCACGTGCGCGGCTACAAGGAGTCCGGCACGACCACCACCCCCTTCGACATGGTCGTGCGCAACGACCTCGACCGGTACCGGCTCGTCATGGACGTCATCGACCGCGTCCCCGGCCTCCCCGGCCGGGCAGCGGCCCTGCGCCAGAGCATGTGCGACCAGCGGATCCGCCACCACGACTGGATCCGCGTCCATGGAATCGACCTGCCGGAGGTCGCCGACTGGTCCTGGCCCTACTGATCGTCCCGCCCGGGTCGGTACGGGTGGGCCGCCCGGGTCGGAGAGGCTCCAAACGCCGCGCACGGCCGAGATCACCGCGCCGCTCCCCAGCCAGTCCCCGCCGAACGGAGCGCGCGCGGTCAAGACCACGTAACCGAAAGTCGGCGGCGCCGATCGGCGTACAGCGAACCGCGTACAGCGAACCGCCCAGGCCGACCGGACCCAGAGTCCGCACCGGGGCCGTCACGCCCTCTGGACCCGGGACGGGTTCGATACGGCCAGGTCATCGTGGCGCGGCCCGCCCAGCACGACCTTCAGCGCACCCGTCTCACCGGCGCGGGAGAACACCTCGTACGCCTCTTCCATCTGTCCCAGCTCGAAGCGATGGGTGATCAGCGACGAGGTGGGCAGGCGGCCGGCCGCCAGCATGCGCAGCAGCATCGGCGTGGAGGAGGTGTCCACGAGCCCGGTGGTGATGGTGACGTCCTTGATCCACAGGTCTTCGAGGTGCAGGGTCGCCGGCTTGCCGTGGACGCCGATGTTCGCGACCCGGCCGCCCGGGCGCACCATGCGGGTGCACATCTCGAAGGTCTCGGGCACCCCGACGGCCTCCATGACCACGTCCGCGCCGAGTCCGTCGGTCAGGTCGCCCACGAGCATCTCCGGTTCCTCGGCGGCGTTCACGACCGCGTCCGCCCCCAGTTCCCGAGCCTTCGCCAGCCTGGACGGCGATAGGTCGACGGCGATGACGCGGGCCGGCGAGTACAACCGTGCCGTGGCGATGGCCGCGAGTCCCACGGGGCCGGCGCCGACCACGACGACGGTGTCCCCGGGCCGCACGTTCCCGTTCAGCACCCCCACCTCGTAGGAGGTGGGGAAAATGTCCGCGATCAGGACGGCGTCGGCGCTGTCGACCGTGCTCGGCAGCACGTGCACGGAGAGATCGGCGAAGGGCACCCGGACGTATTCGGCCTGAGTGCCGTCGATGCTGTGGCCGAGCACCCACCCGCCGCCCCCGCGGCACTGTCCGTAGCGGCTCTCACGGCAGAACCGGCACCGGCCGCACGAGGAGATGCACGAGACCAGCACCCGGTCACCGGGCCGCACCGAGCGGACATCACCGCCGCTCTCCACCACCGTGCCCACGGCCTCGTGACCGAGCACCCGGCCGGGAACCACCTCCGGCAGATCACCCTTGACGATGTGCAGGTCCGTACCGCAGACGGTCACGACGTCGACGCGCACGATCACGTCACCGGGATCCTTGATGCCCGGATCCGGCACCTCCTGCCACGCGGTGCGCCCCGGCTCCTGGAAAACGAGTGCCTTCATGGCGCCACCGCTCTCTGTGTCTTCCGTGCTTCTGCAAAGGTCACCTCATGCTGTCGCCGCCGCTCGGGTCCCGGACAGGGCCGGACGGTCCCGCACCGGGGCCTGACAGGCCCGTCCGGCCCTTGCCTTGGAGGTGTGATGGTGGAGAAGCGGCGTCTCCTCCGCCGGAGGACGGACGCCTCGCCGAGTTCAAGGAGATCGTCGCCGTCATGAACCAGTGGCAGGTGACGGCAGTACCGGTCATCGAAGGCGAGGGTGAGGGCGAGGGCAGGGTCATCGGTGTGGTCTCCGAAGCCGATCTGCTTCCGAAGGAGGCGTTCCGCGATCACGACACCGGGCTCATCGAGCAGATGCAGCGGCTCGGTGACACGCTGAAGGCCGGATCGACCCCGGCCAAGGACCTGATGACGACCCCCCGCTCGCACAGCACAGGGTGCGGGTCGACGTCCGCCACGGCGTGGTCGCCCTCTCCGGCGGCATCCTCGACGCATCGCTCATTCCGGTGGCAGCACGCCTCGCACTCGCTGTAGAGGGCGTGGTCGACGTCAACTGCGCCCTGACCACGTCGGCCGTGCAGACGGCCGGAGCATGAACCTCCACCTCAGCCGAAATACCTGGTCAGGACCCCTTTGGCCTCCGCACCGGAGTGCGGTGAAGGTACCGGGAGCAATACGCCGGGCCGTCGAACTGCGGGCGGCCCGGGGACAGGTCTCCACCATGACCGTCGCCCCGGAACGCACCATGCTCCCCGCACCTCCTCATCCGTCCGGCCTGCCCCTGGCAGCATCAGTGCAGTTCAGCGGACTCTCCCCCTAGGCTTCAAGCGAGTTGGGGGCAGTTCCGGGGCCGGAATCGGAGGGCCGTCGTAGCCCTTGACCTCGCCGTAGCGGGTGCCGGTCATCCACTCTTCGCGGAAGGCTGCGATGTCCTCTTGGGAGCGTCCGATCCAGTTCCAGAACATCACGATCTCCTCCTCGAACGGCTCGCCGCCCAGGAGCATCAAGCCGGCGTCCGAGACCGCGCGCAGGGGGAGGTCCGTGCGGCCGCAGCCGAGGTAGAGCATGGCGCCCGGGAGGAGCGGAACGCCGTCGACGTGGGCTTCGCCCGACATCGACAGGACCGCGTACTCGAAGTCCGGGTCCAGCGGGAGGCGGGTTTCCGTGCCCGCCGCCAGGGCCAGGTCCGCGCCGACGATCGGGCTGTACGCGGTGCCGGGCGAGGTCGCCGTGTCCAGGGTGCCCAGGATGACCGTCGCTGTCAGGCCCGGGGCGGTGACCTGGGGGAGGTCCGCGTGGTGCTGGAAGTGCGGGTCCACGTCGCGGTGCGCGTCCGGGAGGGCCACCCACAGCTGCGCGCCGTGCAGGAAGCGGGCGTGCGGGCGGGGGCTCTCCTCCGAGTGGCTGATGCCCCGGCCGGAGGTCATCAGGCCGAGCTCGCGCGGGCGGATCGTCTCCAGGCTGCCGACGCTGTCGCGGTGCAGCACCTCGCCCTCGTGGAGCCAGCTGACGGTCTGGAGGCCCGAGTGGGGGTGCGGGGCCACGGCCATGCCGGGCTCGTCGGCGATGTCGTCGGGACCGTAGTGGTCGACGAAGCACCAGGCGCCGACCATCCGGCGGCCCAGGTTCGGGAGGAGCCGGCGGACCTCGGTGGATTCGCCGAGCTTGACGGTGCGCGGGCTCAGGAGTTCGCGCACGGGCTCGGCGACGACGAACCCGCGTCCGCCGCAGGTGGAGAGAGCGGGCTGGCGATCGAGATTGCTCATACCGCACAACTTAGTCCCGGCGCCGCCGCCGGGGTCAGGGGAATGTGCGTACGGATCCACGTGTTGCAGCAGCCGCACGGAACGACGGGGAGCGGGAGGAGAGGAAGGCATCCGATGGATGTGACGGACGTGATGGATGTGATGGGCGCGACGGGCTCGGTCGACGGGCAGCGGGGGTACCTGGAGCACGGGACCGCCGCCGAGCGCTGGGACCGCGGCGTGCTCTTCTTCGAGGCGAAGGAGTACGCGAACGCCGCCCGCGTCCTGCACGGTGTGGCCGCCGAGGCCCCCGAGCTGCTGGCGCCGCGGCTGCTGCTGGCCCGGGCCTACTACCACTCCGCCCAGCTCTCCAAGGCCGAGCGCGAGCTGCGCGGCGTACTGGAGCGCTGGCCCGTGGAGGACTACGCGCAGCTGATGCTCGGGCGGACCCTGGAGCGCCAGGGCCGGGCCGCCGAGGCGGCTCCGTACCTGCGGATCGCCGCCGCGATGGCCGGAGACTTCCCGGAGTAGGGGTGCCAGGGGTGCCGGTGGCGGTCGGCCGGACCGGGTCCGCGGCGGGGCCGTGTACCCCGCCGCCCACTCTCCCGGCCCCGCCCGTGCGGGAACGGGGCGGTCCCTCGGTTAGCCTGGGGACAATATGAACCGTCTGACCACGCCCTTCGGCTCCTACGAGCTCGCCCGCTTCCCCGAGGACCCGCGCGACCGGCTCTTCGCATGGGACGCCGCCGACGAGTACCTGCTGCGCCACCTCGAATCCGGTACGGGTGAACGCGGGCCGGTGGATCTGGCCGGTGCCGGGCAGATCACCGTGATCGGGGACCGCTGGGGAGCGCTGACGACGGCGCTGGCCGCGCACCGCCCCACCCAGATCACCGACTCCAGCCTGACCCGCTCCGCCACCATGGCGAACCTGGACCGCAACGGGATCGGCACCGCCAAGGGCACCGTGACGCTGCTGACCACGCAGGACGCGCCGCCGGAGCGGATCGACGTTCTCCTCGTCCGGGTGCCCAAGAGCCTGGCGCTGCTGGAGGACCAGCTGTACCGGGTGGCCCCGCACGTGCACGCCGGCACCATCGTCGTCGGCGCCGGCATGGTGAAGGAGATCCACACCTCCACGCTGCGGCTCTTCGAGAAGATCCTCGGCCCGACGAAGACCTCGCTGGCCGAGAAGAAGGCCCGGCTGATCTTCTGCACTCCGGGGAACCCGGGTGCGACCCGGCCGGCGACCCCCGGACCCTGGCCGCTGACCTACGTCGTGGACGAGGACGGCGGCTCGGGCGCCGGGCTGACCGTCGTCAACCACGCGGGCATCTTCTGCGCGGACCGTCTCGACGTCGGCACCCGCTTCTTCCTCCAGAGCATCCCGACCAATACGGACGGGGCCCGGGTCGTCGACCTGGGGTGCGGCAACGGGGTCGTCGGCACGGCGGTCGCGGTGGCCGACCCGCGTGCCGAGGTCGTCTTCACGGACGAGTCGTACCAGGCGGTCGCCTCGGCCAAGGCGACGTTCCGCGCCAACGTCACGCACGAGCGTGAGCGGGCGGACTTCCTCGTCGGCGACGGGGTGGCGATGCTGGACCCCGGCTCGGTGGACCTGGTCCTCTGCAATCCGCCCTTCCACTCCCACCAGGCGACGACCGACGCGACGGCCCTGCGGATGTTCGCGCAGTCCCGCAAGGTGCTGCGGCCGGGCGGCGAGCTGTGGGTGGTGGCCAACCGCCACATGGGGTACCACACGCATCTGCGGCGGCTCTTCGGCAACAGCGAAGTCGCCGCGAGCGAACCGAAGTTCGTGGTGCTGCGGGCGGTCAAGCGGCGCGAGCAGCCCCGCAACGCGTGACCTGAGCGTACGGCCCGCCGGGCGGCGGGCCGTACGCCGGCACAGGCCTCAGCGGTGGGCGGGGAACTCCACCACCTGCTGATAGGTGGGCCGGTTCTGCCAGTTGATCTGCGGGTGGGCCAGGCCGCCCACCGGGCGCTGCACGATCGAGTCCGCGCACCACTGGTTGCCCGCGGCGCAGGTCCCGTCCGCCGGGTACACGGCGGCGGGGGTGGCGGCCGCCGCCTGCTTGAGCGTTGCCGTCATCGCGTCCCGGCACGCGGGGAGCGAGCCGCCCCCGCAGTAGGGCCGGGCCAGGGGTCCGGACACCGGGCGGCCGAGCAGCGTCCGCAGGTCCTTGTCCACGTAGCTCCACCAGCCGTACTGGAAGGCCGAGCCGGCGTGCGAACCGGTGGGTCCGTGGCCCGCGTTGGGTGCCTCGTCGATGGTGAGCGAGGCGCGCAGGGCATCGTAGAGCGGCGCCCCGAGGCCGGGCTTGAACTCGGCCTCGACGAGCAGCGGCCACCAGGCGTCCATGATCCGGACGGCGTCCGCGTGCCCGTACGTCCTGGACCCGCGGGTGGTCTCCTTGCGCTCGGTGCCCGCGGCCTGCCACGCGGCGAGCTTGTCGACCGCGGCCGCGACGGCCGGATCGGTGACGGGCGCACTGCGCAGCACGTCCAGCAGCTCGGGCAGCAGGTTCTCGGCGCGCAGGTCGGTGACCGCCGCGTCGGCCATGGCCCGGGTGAGCCCGGCCCGGGTCACGCCGCCCGCCGCGACGAGCGGTTTGACGCGCTGGTCGAGGAGGTCGCCGCGGTGGACGGAGCCCATCCCGAAGCCGGCCGCTCCGTACCCCTTGGCCTGTTTGTTGTTCCAACTGATGTAGTAGTCCTGGCCGATGGACTGCGGATGCTCGGCGGGCGGGGTGTAGGCGGCCGTGTTGGCGACCGGGTCGAAGCCCTGCCATTCGTAGCTCTGCTTGCCCTGGATGGGCAGCGCCGCGTCGACTCCGGCCGGACGCACCGGATTCGACCCGCTGTTGTAGTAGGCCGCTTCGCGCGAGTCGGCGTAGAACCAGTTGAAGGCGTAGCCGATGTGCTGGGCGGCTTCCTGGAAGGTGCGGGCGTCCTTCACGTAGGAGGGGTCGTTGAACATCTGGAAGCCGATGATCGAGTCGGCCTCGTGGCGGTACGTGGAACGCAGGGCCGTGTAGGCCACGGGCTTGCCCGCGATGGTCGCGCGGTGCGTGACGATGCCGTAGTTCGTGCGCCACACCTGCATCCGGTAGGAGCCGCCCGGGGTGGGGTCGGCGACGGAGGACTTCCAGGTGTTGGTGTGTTCCAGCTTCTCCATGGGCGTGCAGGCGCCGCGGTAGAGGTACGAGGTGCTCGTCCTGGTGGGGGCGCCGCCGCCGGGCTCGCACAGTTCGACGGCGAAGGTGTCGGTGATGTCCTGGCCGGCCGAGGTGGCGCTCCAGGCGTAGTCCTGGCCGCGGCCGAGCTGTACGTACATGCTGACGCCCGCGAAGGAGGCGCCGCGCGCGCTGATGCCCGGGCCCTGGAGTTCTTGCAGCATGAGGAGCTGGGGTGCGAGGTAGCCGGTCTGCGGGCCGAAGACGGCGACCGGGTGGCCGCTCGCGGTCTTCGCGCCGGAGACGAGCAGGGCGTTGGACATGCTCTGCTTCACCGGCTTGGGCGGGGTGGCCGCGGCGGCGGTGGCGGCCGAGCCCGTACGGTCGTACACGAGCTGCTCGGCGGTGACGGAGCCGGCATCGGGCAGGGCCGTGCCACGGGGGTCGGCGGGCTTCTGCGCGTAGGGGAAGCTCGTGCCGTCGTGGACGGTGAGCACGGCTTCCGGGTCCTCGCGCTCGCGGAAGGACTCCCAGACGCGGGTGCCCTCTTCCAGGCCGTAGGTCTGCTGCGCGGACAACAGGGAGAGCGCGGCCTGCACTTCGCCGCCTCCGCCGCCGCCGAACAGGCCGCCCACGACGGAGGCGAGGGCGATCAGGTCGGTGAGTTTGAAGGGCTGGATCTCACCTGCGTTGGTGATCGAGTTGATGTGTCCGGTCAGCACGTACTCGCCGGGGAAGTAGCGGCCGTTCTTGGACTGGACGCGGTAGGCGTTGATGCCGTCGATGTACGCCTGGGCGTCCTCCATCGCGAGGCGCCCGCGCTCGCCCTCCGCCGTGCGGATCCGGTCCACCTGCGCCTGGAGGTCCGCCTCCGTGTACGGGGCCTGCGGCCAGAACTGCTGCTCCAGGCCCTGGTTGGCGAGGGCGCCGCCGGCGAAGGGGGTGAGGTCGCCCCGGCCGACGTGCCGGAAGAGGTCCATCTGCCAGAGCCGGTCCTGGCCGGCGGCGTAGCCGGCGCCGAAGGAAGTCCCGTAGCGGGTGGTGCCCTTGATGTGCGGGACGCCGCTCTTCTTGTCCCGGGTGATGGTGACGTCGGAGCGCGGGCTCGTGGTGGACTCGACCTGGTCGGCCGGGACGCCGAAGGAGGCGTCGTTGAAGAACTCGTTGAGCTTGGCGTCGGTGAGGCCCGGATAGCCGGCAACCAGCGAGTCGTAGCGCGCCAGTTGGTCGGAGGTGTGGGCGGGCAGCGTGCCGAAGGCCTTGTGGGCGAGGATCTGGGCGAGGGTGGCGTTGCCGCTCTGGCCGGGCGGCAGGATGTCCGCGCACTGCTGTCCGCAGTAGTCGGCGATCGGGAGCGGCGCGGCCGGGACGCCGGCCGCGGAAGCGGACGGGGCCGCAGAGGCGGACGGGGCCGCAGAGGCGGCCGGGGTCAGCAGGGCCGCTCCGAGGGCGATGAGTGCGGTGGCGACGGCAGTTCTCGTGCGGGCTTTCGTGCGCGTGGTGGGGCGTCGCATACGTGCTCCTCCGTGGGGGGCAGGAACCGGTCACGGGGAGGGTACTGGCAGGTGCTACCACTCAGTAAGATGAACGACCGTCACTTTCGCCCGTACGGGAAAATCCGTTGCCCCGGAGCGGCCGGCCGGGTGAAGCTCCCTGACATGTCACAAAGCACCGCAGAGACCAGCACGCGCACCCCCCGCGGCGTCACCGACCTCTTCACCGCCGGCGGCCGCCTCACGGTCATCCCGCGCAAGGCGGCCCGCCGCGAACAGCTCCTCGCCCACCTCACCGAGACCCTCTTCGCGGCCGACCGCGCGTACACCGAGCCCGAGGTGAACGGACTGCTGCTCACCGTCCACGAGGACTGCGCGGCGCTGCGGCGCTACCTGGTCATCGCCGGGCACCTGACCCGCACCCGCGACGGCTCCGGCTACCGGCGGGCCACGACCACCCTGTAGTGGGTCGTCAGCCGGCCGTCCTCACCGATCACGTGGAAGGCCACGGCCGGCGGCTCGTCCGTGTGGACGTACTCGCTCGCCCCGGACGCCGCCTCCCACGGGAGCCGCGTCGTGGACACCACCCCCGGAGCCGCGAGCAGCGGCCGCCCGGCGAAGGTGGTCGCCGCGCCGGTGTGGGCGTGCCCGCACAGGAACGCCGTCAGGTGCGGGTGCCGTTCGGCCAGCTCCGCCAGCCGCTCCTCGCCGAACTGCCGGATGCCGTCCACGTACGGGATGTGCAGCGGGACGGGCGGGTGGTGGAAGGCGACCAGGACGGGCACCTCGCGCGGGGTGTCCGCGAGCACCCCGTCCAGCCAGGCCAGCGTCGAGTCCTCCAGGTGCCCGTGGTGTTCACCGGGTACGGACGAATCGCACACGGCGAGGACGAAGCCGTCGCCGCGCAGCACCTGGTCGACCGGGGCCGCGGACGGGCGCTCCTCCCCCAGCAGGCCGCGGCGGAAGGCTGCCCGATCGTCGTGGTTTCCGGGGCAGACGACCAGCGGATGGCGGGAGCCGAGGGCCTTGCGCGCCTCCTCGTACTCCTCCGGGCGTCCGTGGTCGGCGATGTCCCCGCTCACCAGCACCGCGTCGAGCTCGTACGGGAGCCCCTCCAGGTAGTCCATGACGGCGCGGGTCCGCTCGGCGGCCCGCTCCCCGCCGTCGAGGTGGACGTCGCTCAGGTGGGCTATCACGATCACGGGCGGTGGCTCCTTCGGTCCGGAAGCTGGGATTGTATGCCCGGCCGCACCGCTCCGGGATGACCGGGGAAGCCCTCAACGGCCTTGCGTCTCCAGCAGTCGCAGTGCTTCCAGGGCCACGGCGCTGCCCCTCGCGACCCCGTCCGCGACCACCTGCCGGTGCGGGTCGTAGCCGCCGGTCGCCTCCTCGTCCACGAGCTCGTCGGCGTTCGCCCCGTCCACCACCAGGACGCCGCCCGCGGTCAGTCCGCGCAGCGAGGCCGTCACCAGCAGCGCGGAGAGCTCCATCTCGATCGCGGCGACGCCGGCCTTCTCGTACTCCGTGAAGGGGATCAGGCCCGGCTGGAAGGCGGCGCGCGTCCAGACGATGCCCCGGTGGTGCGGTGCGCCCGCCTCGCGCGCCGCCCGTTGCAGCGCCAGGACCGCCTCGGGCGCGGACACCGCGGGGTACTCCGGCGGCAGCAGCTGACCGGTCACCCCGTCGTCGCGTACCGCCGCCTCCGCGATCACCAGGTCGCCGTCGGCGATCCCGGGACGGATCGCCCCCGCCGTTCCGAACCTGATGAAGGTGCGCACGCCCGCGTCGGCCAGCTCCCGGAAGAGCAGGATCGCCCCGGGGGCGCCGACCCCGTGCGAGGCGACCGTCACCGGGAATCCGCGCCAACTCCCTGCGAATACACGGAATTCACGGTGATGGGACACCTCCACGGCCTCGTCCAGCAGCTGCGCGACGGCTTCGGCCCGCGCCGGGTCGCCGACGACGAGCGCGGAGGCCGGCAGGCCGGTGCGCGGGATGCGGGTGAGGGGCAACAGGTCCTGCGTCATACGACAGCTCCATGGGTACGGGCGGCACGGCGGCGGCCCGCCGTGGTGAGGAAGAGGGCCGCGAGCGTGACGGCGTACGGTGCTGCGTCCGTGGCCTGCTGCGGGAGGCCGAGGCCCTGCAGGCGGAAGCCGACCGCTTCGGCGACGGCGAACAGCAGGGCCGCGAGCAGGACGCCGATGGGCGCGGCCCGGCCGAGCATGACGGCGACGACGGCGATCCAGCCGCGGCCGGCGGTCATGTTCTCGGAGAACAAAGTGACATTTCCGAGTGCTAGTTGGGCCCCCGCCAGACCGCAGAGCGTACCGGCGGCCAGGACCGCGCCGTACCGGTACTTCGCGGGATTCACTCCCAGGGCCGCAGCGGCCTCGGGCGCTTCGCCGACGCCGCGCAGCCGCAGTCCCAGCACGTGGCGGGAGAGCGTGAAGGCGGTGAGGCCCACGGCTGCCCAGGCGAGGTAGGCGAGCGGTGACTGCCCGCCGATCAGCGGGAGTCCGGCCAGCGCGGGGTCGTCGAAGGTGCCCCGCACCCCGAAGACCGTACGCAGTAGGAAGCCGGTGAGTCCGAGGGCGAGGAGGTTCATGGCCACGCCCAGCACCACGGGGTCGCCGCGCAGCGTCACCGCGCCCACGGCCAGGATCAGGGAGTACGCGGCGGCGGCGAGCGCTGCCGCGAGCACTCCGAGCCACGGGCTGCCGGTGAACCAGCTCGTGGTGACCGCGCTGAAGCAGCCGATCAGCATCATGCCCTCGAGGCCGATGTTGAAGACTCCGGCCCGCTCGCAGATCGCCCCGCCGAGGGCGGCGAGCAGGATCGGGGTGAGCGCGCGCACGACCGAGAGGAGGAGGTCGGTTTCGAGGGACATCAGGCGACCTTCACGTTCTTGTTGTCGTCCCCGGAGCGGCCGGTCCGCCGGAGCATCCGCGGCCGGGAGGCGAGCAGGACGATGACCAGGGCCTGCAATACCTGCGTCAGCTCCCGCGGCACCTCGGTGGCGCGCTCCATGTTCAGGCCGCCGACCTGCAGGACCGTGAAGAAGAGCGCCGCGAGCACGGTGCCGAGCGGGGCGGCGTTGGCGAGCAGCGCCGCGGTGAGGCCGGTCCACGTGTAGCCGGGCGCGGTGAGCGCGCCGTCGAGGAAGCGGTGCGGGAAGCTCAGCGTCCCGATCGCCCCCACCAGGCCCGCGAGGGCTCCGGAGGTGCCCATCAGGCGCAGGGTCAGCCGGGCCCGGTCCACGCCCGCGTAGGCGGCGAACCGTGGGCCCAGACCGGTCATCCGGACCTCGTACCCGGCGCTGGTGCGCGTATCCACGAAGAAGTGGACGCCGACCGCGGCGATCACGAGGAGCAGGCCGGCCGTCACCGTGGTCGAGCCGAGCACGGGCAGCGCCACGCCCTCGGGCAGTCTCCGTGTCTGGGGCAGGCTGGAGCCGGGTTCCTTCAGCGGGTACCGCGCCAGGTAGGAGGCGAAGGAGACCGCGGGGTAGGACAGCAGCAGGCTGCTCACCAGCAGCGGGACCCCGAGGCGGGTCTCGCACACGGCGGCGAGCACGGCGTACGCGGCTCCGGCCGCCATCCCGGCGACCAGGGACGCGACGACGGCGAGCGGGGCGGGCAGCGGTGCGTAGAGCCCGGTGACCGCGGCGGCCAGACCGCCGAGCACCAGTTGTCCGTCGCCGCCGAGGTTGATCAGTCCGCCGCGGAGCGGCACGGACAGGGCGAGGGCCATGCCCAGGACGCTGGTGCCGGTGGTCAGCGTGGCGCCGAGCCCGTCGGATCCCAGGGAGCCGCTCAGTACGGCCCCGTACGCGGTGAACGGGTCCGCACCGGTGGCTGCCAGGAGGACCACCCCGATGAGGAGGGTGACGGCCACGGAGATCAGGACGGGTGAGCGCACGGCGGACACGAGGGCGGAGCGGGCGGCGTGGGCGGAGCGGGCGGAAGGCGTGGAGCGGGTGGGCACGTTGCTCATGTCAGGCCACCGCTCCGGCCATGGCCAGGCCCAGGGTGCGTTCGTCGGCGTCGTCCCGGGTGTACGAGGCCGAGATCCGGCCCTCGTACATCACCAGGATCCGGTCCGACAGGCTGCGGACCTCGCTGAGTTCCGCCGAGACCAGGAGGACCGCGTGGCCCGCGTCCCGGTAGGCGGTCACCTGGTCGTGGATCTGCTGGACCGCGCCGATGTCCACCCCGCGCGTGGGCTGTTCCACGAGCAACAGGGGTGCTCCATGGGCGAGTTCCCTGCCCACAAGCAGCTTCTGGAGGTTCCCGCCGGACAGTGCGCCCGCCGGGGCGGCGGGTGAGGGGGCCTTGATTCCGTAGCGTTCGATCAGGGAGCGGGCGTGTGCGCGCAGGGCCGACGGGTGCAGCAGCCCCCTCCGGGTGGCGAGCGAGCGCCGGTGGTGCCCCATGGCCAGGTTCTCCGCGATGGAGGCGGCGGGTGCGGTGCCGACGGCCGCGCGGTCCTCCGGCACGTAGGCGAGGCCCGCCGCCCGGCGGGCGGCCGGGGACGCGTGGGTGATGTCCTGCCCGGCGAGCTCGACGCGGCCGGCGCCGACGGGACGCAGCCCGGCGAGCGCCTCGATCAGCTCGCTCTGGCCGTTGCCCGCGACACCGGCGATGCCGACGATCTCGCCGGCCCGTACGGTCAGGTCCACTCCGCGGACCCCGGCGACGGACAGGACCACCTCGCCGGGGGTTCCCGGCGCGCTGACGCGGTCCAGTTCCACCCGGCGGCCGGTCATCGCCTCGGCGATCTCGGCCGCGGTGGTGTCGGCGGTACGCAGCCGGGCGGTGACGCGGCCGTCGCGCAGCACGGTGACGTGGTCGCTGCCCTCCAGCACCTCGTGCAGCTTGTGCGTGACGATGATCACCGAATGCCCTTGGGCAGCGAGCGACTTGAGCACGGCGAACAGCCGGTCGGCCTCGTCGGGCGTGAGGACGGCCGTCGGTTCGTCGAGGATCAGGACGCGGGCCCCGCGGTGCAGCAGCTTGAGGATCTCCACCCGCTGCCGGACGCCGACGGGCAGGTCTCCGACCCGGGCGTCGGGGTCGACGGGCAGCCCGTGTTCCTCGGCGAGTTCGCGGACGCGGCGGCGCGCGGCGGCCCGGTCGAGGAGGCCGAACCGCCGGGGCTCGGCCCGGAAGACGACGTTCTCGGCGACGGTCAGCGAGTCGAAGAGCCGGAAGCTCTGGTGGACCATGCCGAGTCCGGCGGCGATCGCGTCCGCCGGGTCGGAGAAGTCGACCTCGCGGCCGTGGATGCGGATCGTCCCGGCGTCCGGTCGCTCCATGCCGTAGAGGATCGACATCAGCGTGGACTTTCCGGCGCCGTTCTCCCCCATCAGGGCGTGGATCTCACCGCGCCGGACCCGCAGGCCGACCTCGTCGTTCGCGAGCGTCGCGGCGAACCGCTTGGTGATGCCGGTGAGTTCGACGACCGTTTCGTCAGGGCTACTTGGCGGCGGGGTCATCGACCTTCAGCTCCCCGGAGACGATCTGGTCGCGCAGTCGCTTCACCTGGTCCAGGACCGGGGCGTGCTGGGCTATGACGCACTGGGAGTCGGCGACGCCCGGCTCCAGGCCGGTCAGGCTGATGCCGCCCTCCTTGAGTCCGTACGAGACGATCTGGCCGCCCTTGCCGCCCAGTACCTGCTGGATGCCCTTCTCCACGGCGACGTCGGTCTTCTTGATCACGTTGTCGACGACGGTGCCGGGCGCCGAGACGCACTGGTTGACGTCCACCCCGTAGGCGAAGACCCCCTTGGCCTTCGCCGCTTCGAAGACGCCGTAGTTGCCCGCGGCGGCGGCGGCCATCAGCTGGTCCGTTCCGGCCGAGATCAGCGAGCTCGCCTGCTCCTTGGCGCGGGCCGAGTCGTTGAAGGGGGACTGGCCGCCGACGAAGCGGGTGGTCGCCTCCACCGCGGGCGCGGTCTGCTTCGCCCCGGCGGCGAACGGGTCGCTGTACCGCCGGAACTGGGGCGTGTCGAGCACGTCGACCGCCCCGACCTTGCCGCTCTTGCTGAGCAGTCCGGCCTCGGCGCCGGCGAGGTACACCCCTTCGTGCTCCCGGAAGACGGCGCAATCGACGTTCGGGTACGTCTGCTTGGTGCAGGCGTCGACCACCAGGAACCGCTGCTGCGGGTGGGCCTCGGCCTGCTGGGCGACCAGGTCGGCGAACTCGAAGCCCACCAGGACGATCACCTGCGGCTTCGCGTCCACCGCGGCCTGGACGTTCTGCTGCCGGGAGGCCACGTCGGTGGATTCGTAGACCTTGGAGCTGCCCGAGTTCGTCTTGGCCGCCGCCTTCAAGCCGTCCACGGAGAGCTTGAGGAACTCGTTCTGTCCCACCGCGTCCGGGGTGACGAGCGTGAACGCCGGGCCGCCGGCGCTCTGGCCGGAGGCCTCCTTCTTCGCCGCGGCGGCGTTGCAGCCGGTGGCGAGCAGGGCCCCTCCCGCCACGGTGGCGGCGAGTCGAAGGGCGCGGGTACGGGATCTCCGGGACATGGAGGTGACCTTCCAAGACGGTACGGACGTACGGGGGTACGGATGTACGGGGGCTACGGATGTACGGAAACGGGAGCAGGGCGCACGGAGTGCGGGGGGAGACGGGGACACGGGTGCATCGGCACGGGGTGCGCGAGGCGGGTGGCGGCCGCTCGGATGTGAACGGCGCGCGACATCGATGAAATCGATGTGAAATCAGACGAGTCGGGAAAGGGGCTCGTCAGGTGTCGGACGTCGGGCGAAGGAGCGCTCAGCCGCGACAGGCGTCGCTGGCGCACCGGCCGTAGTCGAGGTAGCGGCGCAACGTCAACAGCATGTGCGCTCTCCCCTCGGACCACCGGCGTGCAACAGTTCGTTGAAGCCAGGAGAGTAACACCGGTCCGCGCACGACCGGTCCGCCGTCTCGAACTGTGGTTCCCACGGCTGCTGTACGGTGACGCGCACCCCTCCCCCCTTCCTCCCCCAAGCCTTTGGAGTGCACAGCCATGACCAGGGAACTGCGTGCCGTCGAGTGGGTCGGAGACGCCCTCGCACTGATCGACCAGACCGCTCTGCCGCACCGCAAGGAGGTGCTGCGCGTCGCCGATGTGGACGCCCTGGTGGACGCGATCCGGCGGCTCGTGGTGCGCGGGGCCCCGGCGATCGGCGCCGCCGGAGCCTACGGCGTGGCCATCGCCCTGCTCCAGGGCGAGCGCGAAGGCTGGGACCGTACGCGGATACGCGCCGAGATCGCCCGGATCCGGGAGGCCCGGCCGACCGCGGTCAACCTGGCCGTGTCCGTGGACCGGGTGCTGGCGCGGCTGGACGAGGGCGTGACGGCGGTCCTGGAAGAGGCCGTCGCCGTACAGCGCGAGGACGTGGAGGCGAACCACGCCTTGGGCGCGCACGGCGCGGACTGGCTGCTGAAGCGGCTCGACGAGGACCGCCCGCTGCGCATCCTGACGCACTGCAACACCGGCGCGCTCGCCACGGCCGGCTGGGGCACGGCGCTCGGAGTGATCCGTGAACTGCACGCCCGGGGACGGCTGGAGACGGTGTACGCCGACGAGACGCGGCCCCTCCTGCAGGGGTCCCGGCTGACCGCCTGGGAGCTGGCCGAGGAGGGCATCGCGCACTACGTCCAGGCCGACGGCGCGGCAGCCGGAACCATCCTGCGGGGAGAGGTGGACGCCGCGGTGGTGGGCGCCGACCGGATCGCCGGGAACGGCGACACCGCGAACAAGGTGGGCACGGTCGGCATCGCCCTGGCGTGCGCCCATGCGGGCATTCCCTTCATCGTGGCGGCGCCCACCACGACGGTGGACCTGGCGACCGCGAGCGGCGCGGAGATCACCATCGAACTGCGCGGTGAGGACGAGGTGTTGGAGTGGGGAGGCATCCGCACCGCACCGGCGGCCTCCCGCGGACACAACCCGGCCTTCGACGTGACTCCGGGCAGCCTGGTGACGGCGCTGGTCACCGAACGCGGCGTACTGGAGGTGTCGTCGGGCGAGCTCCCGGCGGATCACCTGTCCTGACCGGCACGTTCGGGAAGGGACGGCCTTGAGGGCGCTCCCCGCGCGGGGAGCGCCCTTCGGGTCGGCGCGGACGGCTGACGGCGAGCGCGCTGTCAGCCCGTGGCCAACTCCAGTTCCAGCAGCCATTCGACGATCTCGGTGTGGTGGCGGGCCTGGCGGGGCGAGTCGCCCCACGCGTACAGCCCGTGCCCCGCCACGACCACGGCCGGCATCCGCGGGTCGCGGGCGGCCTCCAGGCGGTCGCCGAGCTCGCGCATGTCCTGGCTGTTGGCGATCACGGGCAGGGTGACCTCCTCCCCCTCGGCGGGGTGGCCGAGTCCCTTGAGCATCTCCAGGTCCTTCAGGACGATGCCCCCCGGCTGCCTGCGCCCCATGAGCACCGAGGCGACCGTGTGCACGTGGACGACGGCGTTCGCACCCGTCAGGAGGGCCACGCGCGCGTGCAGCTCCGCTTCGGCGGAGGGCCTGCCCCCGCTCACCGCGGCACCCCGTTCGTCGACCACCACCACGTCTCCGGAGGAGAGTTCGCCCTTGTCGTGGCCGCTCGCCGTGACCGCCAGCCGGAACGGCTCGCGGGACAGGAGTGCCGAAAGGTTGCCGGAGGTACCGCGCATCCAGCCGAAGGAGGCGAAGCGGGCCGCTTCCGCCGCCAGTACCGTCCCCGCCTGTTCCAGGCCCGTCTCCGCCTGTTCCAGGCCCGTCTCCGTCGTCACGCTCGTGCTCATGCTCCGCTCTCCACTCCGCTGATGTCCTCGCCGATGTCCTCGAAGGTCCGTGCCTCCGGATGGTCCTGCACGCCCTGCTCGTAGTACGGCTCCCCCGGCCGCCGTACGCCCACCACCCGCCATCCCGCCGCCCGGGCGGCGTCCAGTTCGCCCGCACGGTCGGAGAGGAACAGCAGCCGGTCCGGGGAGATCCCGGTGTCCGCGGCGATCGTGCGGAAGGAGCCGGGCTCCTGCTTGGGGCCCGCGTTCTCCGTGTCGTACCAGCCGCTGACCAGCGCCCGCAGGTCTCCCTCCGCACTGTGCCCGAACCAGGCCCGCTGGGCGGCGACCGATCCGGACGAGTACACGTAGAGGGCCGCGCCCGCCGCGTGCCAGCGACGCAGCGCGGGCACCACGTCCGCGTAGAAGTGCGAGACGAGCTCCCCGCGCGCGAACCCCTCGGCCCACAGCAGGCCCTGAAGGGTTTTCAGCGGGGTCGCCTTGCGGTCCTCGTCCAGCCACGCGTTCAGCGCCTCGACGATCCGTGCCGGGTCCGCGTCCGGCTCGCCCAGCTCCGCCCGCACCTGGACGAGCGCACGGGCCACCTCCGGTTCCCCGGACCGCTCGGCGATCAGGGCGGTGAACCGTTCGCGGGCGTACGGGTAGAGCACGTCGACGACGAAGCCGGTGGAGCTCGTCGTCCCCTCGATGTCCAGTACGACGCCGTCCACGGCACGGCTCACGCCGCGTCCCCCGCCGTGATCGTGTCGAAGTCGGGGAAGCGCTGCGCGATCCCGCTGCCGGTGAAGCTGCCGATCCAGCCGTCCTCCTCGTGGAAGAAGCGGATCGCGGTGAAGGCCGGCCGGGTGCCCATGTCGAACCAGTGCGTGGTCCCCTTCGGCACGCCGAGGAGGTCCCCCCGCTCGCACAGCACGGCGTGGACCTCACCCGCCAGGTGCAGGTAGAAGATGCCGGAACCCGCGACGAAGAAGCGGACCTCGTCGTCGTCGTCGTGCGTGTGTTCCTGGAGGAACTTCTCCCGCGCGGCCTTCGCCTTCGCGGCGAATCCGGGGTCCTCGTCATCGGGGTGCAGGGCCACCACGTCGACGGTGGCGAAACCCTCCTCCTCGGTCAGCAGGTCGATCTCGGCGCGGTAGGCCGCGAAGACGGCCTCGCTGCCGGCGTCCGCCGCGAGGTCCTCGCGTACCGGCCACTGTTCGTAGCGGATGCCGAGCGGCGCCAGTGCGGCGGCGATCTCGGCGGGGTCGGCGGTACGGCGTACGACGGTCTCGGGGCCGTTCTCGGGCCAGGTCGTCAGCAGCGTCACGGAATGCTCCAGGGTGGAAGGGCGGGGTGACGGGGGTGCGGGCCCCTGGCCCCGGGCCGATTCTCGCCTCCGGTTGTTGCCACAATGTGGCGGCTGCATGGCAGGTGCGGCAGGTGCACTGCCTCCGACCTGGCCGGACCGGGCCGGAGCAGTCCGGAGCGGTCCGGAGCGCGACCCGTTTACGATCAGCACCGGGACACCCGGCTCCCCGGCGCGGCCCGCACGCGCGACCTCCCCGCCGGACCTCCTCGTGCACCTAAGGAACCGCAGATGCCCGCCGCGCCGAACAGCCCCTATCAGCAGCTCCGCGGTGGCGACGGCCGGCGCGAGGTGAACACCTCCGCGGTGCTGCGGGCCGTGCTCGACCACGGTCCGGTGGCGCGCAGCCGGATCGCGGCGCTGACCGGGCTCAGCCCTGCGGCCGTCTCCCGCCAGGTGGTCGACCTGGCCCGGCTGGGGCTGGTGAAGGAGCGTCCCGAGCTGGTCGCGGCGGCGGGGGTGGGCCGCCCGCAGGTGCCGGTGGACATCGACTGCGGCCGGGTCGCGGTGGCCGGCGTCCACATCGGCGTGCCGGGGGCGACGCTGTCGCTGATCGACCTGCGCGGACGCGTCCTGGCCCGGGAGGACCTGAGCAGCCGGGGGCTCGGCCCGACCGGGATCCTGGGGCGCGTGACCGGCCGGCTGCCCGCCTTCCTCGCCGCGCACACGGGGGATCTCGCCATCGTCGGCCTGGGTGCGGTGCTGGGGGGACGGGTGGATCCGGAGCAGGGGATCGCGGTGCGGCACGAACCGCTCGGCTGGTACGGAGTACCGCTGCGCGATGCGCTGGAGCGGGCGACCGGACTGCCGGTGTACGTGGACAACCACGCGCGGGCCCTGGCCCAGTCGGAGATCCTCTTCGGCCATCCCGACGCACAGCACAGCATCGTGGCGATCTTCGTGGGCCATGTGGTCGACGCCGCTCTGGGCAGCGGTGGCCGGGTGCACCTCGGTCCGCGCGCGGCCACCAGCGACCTGGCGCACCAGCCCGTACCGGGCAGCCGGGCGAAGTGCCCGTGCGGCCGGACCGGTTGTTTCGAGGCCGTCGTCTCCGACACCGTGCTGTTCGCTGAGGCCGTGGAGCAGGGCATCATCGCCGAACCGGACCGCGCCCTGCTCTGTGCGGCCGTGGCGGCGGGACATCCGGGCGCCGACCGTCTGGTGCGGCGCCGGGCACGGCGGATCGGCCGGGCGGTCGCGCTCCTGGCCGACCTGGTCAATCCCGATGTGGTGGTGGTCCACGAGACCTTCTCCGGGGCCCATCCGCGGTACCTCGACGTGATCCGCGCGGAGGTGGTCGAGCGCTCGCACCTGTGCGAGGAGCCGGAGCGGATCGTCGCGCCGGGGACCGGGGAGCGGGCTCTGGACGTCGCGGCCGGAACGGCCGTACTGGCCCACATCTACGGCGATCCGCTCCGTACGGTGGCGTTTGACCAATCATCGGGCGTCTGACAATCTGCGCGCATGACCCCGACCGCGCGGCTCGTTTCCCGCAGGCACGTCGACCTTTGTCGACAGGCCAGCGCGATCTGTGCCGTGCCGTCGCCGGGCTGTCCTCGCTGATTTCCGCGTCAGCCTGACCCGGGCCCCGGCTCTCGCACCGGCACCGGATCCACCCTTGCCCTCACCGTTGGCCTGACCCCTGGCCCCATCCGGCCGCGTTCCCGTCCGACGGGAGCTCCGGGTGTGACGCGGCCGCCAGGGCCCCGTACCGCACACGCGACCAGTGCTCCCGACCGGAGCGCCGCGCGCATCCGCCGATGGGACCGCACCGGGTCCCGCCTGCGGTGAATTACTTCCGCTCAGATCGCAATTAACCCTCTTCTTGTTTTTCTCCTCGCCAAGGCGGTTCCCTCATGACCACGCTCCCCGACCTCTCCCGCCGCGGGCTGCTGCGCGCCCTGGGCGCCGGCTCCCTCCTCATGACGCTGGGCGCCTGCCGTTCCGCGGTCGACGACGCCGCACCCGCCGGCTCGGCGAGCCCCCGCCGGGGAGGCACCCTGACGGTCGCGCACGGGGTCGACTTCACTCCCGCCCTGCTCTTCGCGGTGAGCGCGATGACCCTGGTCCCGCGCCTGGCGTTCAACACCCTGACCCGCTACGACGACAATCTGCGGCCGCAGCCGGAGCTCGCCACCTCCTGGCAGGTGGCCCCGGACGGCAAGGCCATCACCTTCACCCTCCGCGACGACGTCACCTTCCACAACGGCCGCAAGTTCACCGCGGACGATGTCATCTTCGCGGTGAAGAACCTCCAGAACCCGCTGCGCGCCGCCCAGTTGAGATCCACGGCAGCCGCCGTGACCTCCTTCGAGAAGCAGGGCGACCACCAGATCACGCTCGGCCTCGCCCATCCCGTCAGCAACCTGTTCGACCTCTTCGAGTTCATGTTCATCACCGACAAGGACTCGGTCGAGGACGCCGTCGCGGGCAAGAGCCTCATCGGCACCGGGCCCTACACCTTCACCGGCCGCAGCCCGGGCGCCTCGCTCAGCTTCGCCCGCAACGACCGCTACTGGCAGCCCGGCCGGCCCTACCTGGACAAGGTCGAGATACGCATCATCCCGCAGCCCGACTCGCTGCTGTCCTCGCTGCGCACCGCGCAGTCCCAGCTCTCCTTCGACGTCCGGGGCCAGGACGTGGCCCAGCTCAAGGACGACAAGCAGTTCCGGATCAAGGGCTACGACACCGGCGCGGGAGCCCTCTACCTCGGCGCGAACGTCAAGGAGCAGTACACCGGCGACAAGCGCGTGCGCCAGGCGTTGAGTTGGGCCGTCGACCGCGAGCGCATCGTCACGCAGGTCCTCGGCGGCTACGGCCAGGCGAGCGCGGCCCCCTGGCCGAAGTCCTCCCCGGCGTACAGCGATGCCAACGCCACCCGCTACACGCACGATCCGGACAAGGCGCGGGCCCTGCTGAAGGAGGCCGGTCACGATTCCCTGTCCCTGCCGCTGGCCCACGCCTCCGTGCCGAGGGTCACGGCCATCGCCCAGATCATCCAGTACGACCTGAAGCAGATCGGCATCACCACCGAGCTCCAGCCGTACGACTCGGCGACCATGCAGAAGAAGCTGATCGCCCAGCAGATGCCGGCGCTCTGGACGATGGGACACGGGTTCGCCCAGGTCCAGCCCTCCACCCTGGCCGTCAGCGCCTATCCCTTCAACGAGGCCAAGAACACCTCGCAGTTCAGCTCGCCCGCCTACACGGAGACGGTGCGCGAGGCATGGGTGCGCAGCGACGGGGACAGCCCCGAGGCGATCAAGGCCTACCAGCGGATCAGCGACCAGCTCCTCGACGAGGCCTTCATCATCGACCTCGCGGTGGAGGCCTCGGTGGAGGTCTCCACGGCCCGGGTCCACGGCGCGGATCTCAACAAGTTCGGCTACCTCATCCTCGACGACGCCTACCTGGCGTGACGCGGTGCGCTCCTACCTGCTGAAGAGGATCCCCTCCGCGCTGCTCGTCCTGGCGCTCGCCTCGTTCGTCATCTTCGTGATCCTGCGGCTCATCCCGGGCGACCCCGCCACCACCCTGGCCGGGCCGGACGCCGGACCTGCGGCCATCGAGGCGATCCGGGACCGACTCGGCCTGGACCGGCCCCTGTTGGCCCAGTACGTCACCTGGATCGGCGAGCTCATGCGCGGGGACCTGGGTCCCTCCTACGCCATCGGCGGCGAGGTCTCCGAGCTCATCGGCCAGGGGGCGGGCCGGACCGTGGAGCTGACCGCCGGCGCGCTGGTCCTGGTGATCGCGCTCGGCCTGGCCTTCGGGCTGCTCGGGGCGACCGGGCGCAGCCGCGGGGTGCGCGGCGCGGCGCAGCTGGTGACCACCGCCGCGCTGGCCGTGCCGCCGTTCGTCACCGGGATCGTGCTGGTGCTGGTGTTCGCGGTGGGCCTGCGCCTGCTGCCCGCCGGCGGATACCAGTCGGTGCTCGACGCCCCCGACATCGGTCTCCAGTACCTGCTGCTGCCCGCGCTGTGCCTGGCCCTGCCGAGCGCCGCCGTCCTCGGCCGCTACCTCAAGGACGGGCTGGAGCGCGCCCTGGCCGAGGACTACGTACGCACCGCCACCGCGGTCGGCGTCACCCGGCGGCGCATCGTATGGCGGCACGCGCTGCCCAATGCCCTGCCGTCCGTGGTCACCGTACTCGGCATGCAGGTGGGGCAGTTGCTCGGCGGCGCGGTGCTCGTCGAAGCGATCTTCGCCTGGCCGGGGCTGGGGATGCTCGCCGAACAGGGCGTGGTCCGCCGGGACTACCCCGTGGTGCAGGCCCTGCTCCTCCTGCTGGTCGCGGTGTTCGTCGCCGTCCAGCTGCTCACCGACATCGTCTACGCCTGGCTCGACCCCCGGATCAGGTGGGAGTGACCCATGACCACCACACCGTTCTTGCCCGTCCGCGCCCGCAACCGCTACCTCGCCGGACTGCTCACCGCCCGCGGCATCACCGGGCTCGCCCTGGTGTCCGTCATCGCCCTGACCTCGCTGCTGGCGCCGCTGCTCACCTCCGCCGATCCCCTGGCCCAGAGCGGTGACGCACTGCTCGGGCCCTCGCCGGGGCATCCGTTCGGCACGGACGACCTCGGGCGCGATCTGTTCAGCCGGGTGCTGCACGGCATCCGCGCCGACCTGGTCATCGGCCTCACCGCGGTGCCCGTCGCGGCCGTGGCCGGATGCGCCCTCGCGCTGCTCTCCGTCTCCTCCCGGGCCGCGGACGTCGCCGTCCAGCGGGCCTTCGACCTGGTGCTGGCCTTCCCCGGGCTGATCCTCGCGCTGACCATCACCGCGATCTGGGGGCCGGGGCGGCTGCCCGTCGTGGTCGTCATCGCGCTGGCCGAGCTGCCCGCCTTCGGCCGGCTGATGCGCGGCGGGATCCTCGTGGAGCGCGAGCGCGAGTACGCCGTCGCCGCACGGGTCGGCGGCGCCGGGCGGCTGCGCGTCCTGGTCCGCCACGTCCTGCCCAACGCGATCGATCCCGTCGTGGTCCAGATCGCCACGGCCCTGTCGATCGCCGTGTTCATCGAGGGCGCCATGAGCTTCATCGGCGTCGGGATCCGGCCGCCGGAACCCTCGCTCGGCAGCATCCTCAGCCAGTCCACGGCCTACGTGAACACCCATCCCACCTTTGCGGTGGCGCCGCTGATCGCGGTGACCGCACTCGTCGTCGGCTTCACCCTCATCGCGGAAGCCCTGAACCGGGGGATCCGACAGTGACCCACGCCGCGACCCACACGACCACCGGCAGCAGCGCCGGCACCGACAGCACCCACGGGAGCACCGGCACGCACGCCGACGGGCCCGCCGGTTCCGTCCTGAGCGTGCGCGGCCTGCACGTCGGGTTCCCGCTCGGCGGCGGCCGGACCGCGCACGCCGTCCGGGGCGTCGATTTCGACCTCGCCGCAGGGGAGACCCTGGGCATCGTGGGCGAGTCCGGATCGGGCAAGTCCACGCTCGCCCTCGCCCTGACGCGCATGCTCCCGGGCGCCGGGCGCGTCACGGCCGGCTCGGTGCTGCTCGACGGCCGGGACCTCGCCACGGCCCCCGACGAGGCGCTGCGGCGCGTGCGCGGCGACCGGATCGGAATGATCTTCCAGGACCCCATGGCCTCCCTCAACCCGGTGCTCTCCGTCGGACGGCACCTGGACGAGGCGATGCGCGCGCACGGCCGCGGCGACCGGCGCTCGCGCCGCCTGCGTGCGGTGGAACTCCTGGAGCTCGTCGGCATTCCCGCCCCCGAGCGGCGGATCGACGACCACCCGCACCAGTTCTCCGGCGGCATGCGCCAACGCGTCATGATCGCCCTCGCGCTCGCCAACGAACCCGCCGTCCTGATCGCCGACGAACCGACCACGGCGCTCGACGCCACGGTCCAGGGCCAGATCCTGGAGCTGCTCGGACGGCTCAACCGGGAGACCGGCACCGCGCTCGTCCTCATCACGCACGACATCGGAGTCGTCGCCCGCGCGTGCCGCCGGGTGATGGTCTTGTACGGCGGCACGGTCGTCGAGGACGGACCCACCGAGCGGGTGCTCGCCCTCCCCCAACACCCCTACACGGCAGGGCTGCTGGCGGCGGTCCCGCGACTGGAGTCCCCGTCGGGCACCCGGCTGCGGGGCATTCCCGGCAGCCCTCCCGACCCGGCCGCCGCCACCGGCGGCTGCGCGTTCGCGCCGCGGTGCACGCTGCCCGAGGACCGCTGCCGTGAGCAGGCACCCGTGCTGACCGCAGCCGCGGCCGGTGTCCGCGCCGCCTGCTGGATCCCCGGCCCGGCCGACGTGCCCCTCGGGAATGCCGCCCCGGCCGACGCCGGGGACCGGCCAGCCGTATCCGCGCCCGTATCCGTGTCCCCGTCCGGCACACCGCTGCTGGAGGTCACCGGACTGCGCAAGACCTTCCCCGGCCGGGGGCGGGCCGGGCGGCGCGATCCCCTGGTCGCCCTGGACGGGGTGGACCTCGTGCTGCACCCCGGCGAGACGCTGGGGATCGTGGGCGAATCCGGCTCGGGCAAGTCCACGCTCGCCCGCACCCTCGTCCAGGTGTACGAGCCTACGTCCGGCGGCATCCGGTTCCGGGGGCGCGAGCTGTCCGCGGCCTCCCCCGAGACCGCCAAGGCGCTGCGCCGCGAGGTGCAGATGGTCTTCCAGGACCCCTTCTCCTCGCTCAACCCCCGTATGACGGTGGGCCAGATCATCTCCGAACCGCTGATCGCGCACGGTCTCGGCGACCGCGCGCAGCGGGCCGAGCGGGTGGCCTCGCTCCTGCGTCAGGTCGGGCTGGATCCGGAGGTGGCCGGACGCCACCCGCGCGCGTTCTCCGGCGGCCAGCGCCAACGCGTGGGCATCGCCCGCGCGCTGGCTCCCGAGCCCTCCGTCCTCATCTGCGACGAGCCCGTCTCCGCCCTCGACGTCTCCATCCAGGCCCAGGTCGTCAATCTCCTCACCGACCTGCAACGGGACCTCGGGCTCGCCCTGTTGTTCATCGCCCACGATCTCGCGGTGGTACGGCAGATCAGCCATCGCATCGCGGTGATGCACCGCGGACGGGTGGTCGAGACCGGCCCCGCCGACGAGGTCTGCACCCGCCCCGTCCATCCCTACACCCGAACCCTGCTCGCCGCCGTTCCCCCGTACTCCGCCCCTCCTTCCAAGGAGCTCCATCCGTGACCAACCCGAGCACCCCCACCACCCCACGCGCCTCCGCCACCCCCAACCGCCGTGACCCCTACGAGGGTTTCGCCGGTCGGGTCGGCCGCACGTTCGCCGAATCCGAGGCCTCCTGGCAGCCGCCCCGCAGGCCTGCGGGCCGGGCCCCGAACGTCGTCGTGGTCCTCGTCGACGACATGGGCTACAGCGACATCGGCCCCTTCGGTTCGGAGGTACCCACCCCCGTACTCGACGGACTGGCCGAGAGCGGCCTCCGTCTGGCCAACTACCACACCATGCCCCTGTGCTCCCCCGCCCGCGCCGCGCTGCTCACGGGCCTCAACCCGCACCGCGTCGGATACTCGATGGTCGCCAACTTCGACCCCGGGTTCCCCGGTTACGGCATGGAGGTCGGCGAGGACGTCCCGACCCTGGCCCAGGTCCTGCACGACGCGGGCTACGCCACGTACGCCGTCGGGAAGTGGCACCTGAGCCGCGACTCGGCGTCCAACGCCGCCGACGACCGGCGCAACTGGCCGCTGCAGAAGGGCTTCGACCAGTACTACGGCGTACTGGAGGGCCTGACCAGCCTCTTCCACCCGCACCAGCTGGTCCGCGACAACAGCCCGCTGGACATCGACGAGCTGCCCGACGACTACTACTACACCGACGACATCACCGACCAGGCCATCTCGATGGTGAAGTCGCTCCGTGCGCACGACCCCGACAAGCCGTTCTTCCTCTACCTGGCGCACAACGCCGTCCACGGACCGCTCCAGGCCAAACCGGCCGACATGGCGCGCAAGCGCGGTCTCTACGACGGCGGCTGGGACCGCCTGCGCGAAACCCGCTTCGCCCGGCAGATCGCCGAAGGGCTCTTCCCCGAGGACACCACCCTGCCGGAACGCAACTCCGAAGCGGGCTTCGACGTAGGCCCCTGGGACGAGCTGACGCCCGAGCAACAGCGCCGCTACGCCCGCTACATGGAGGTGTACGCGGCGATGGTCGACAACATCGACCAGAACCTGGGACGCCTCACCGACACCCTGCGCGCACTGGGCGAACTCGACAACACCATCATCGTCTTCACCTCCGACAACGGCGGAACCGGCGAGGGCGGCGCCGAGGGCACGCGCAGCTACTTCAGCCGCTTCGTCCACGAACCGGTCCCGGAGGACTGGAACGAGGACGTGGACCGCGACACCGAACTCATCGGCGGTCCGCAGAGCCTGGTGCACTATCCGCGCGGCTGGGGCATGGCCTCGAACACCCCCTTCCGGCTCTACAAGGGCCAGACCCACGCGGGCGGAGTACGCGTGCCGTTCGTCCTCTCCTGGCCCGAGGGCCTGCGCCGCGCCGAAGGCGACGACGGGGTCCGCCGGCAGTACCAGTACGTCACGGACATCACCCCCACCCTGCTGGACCTGGCGGGCGTACGGCGCCCGGAGTCCTGGCGCGCGCGGCCGGTCCAGGAACTCGACGGCGTCAGCTTCACCGCCGTCCTGCGCGACGGGCTGACGCCCAGCGCCCACACCGAGCAGTACTGCGAGATGTCCGGGAACCGCAGTTACTACCGGGACGGCTGGAAGCTGGTCACCCTCCACCGTCCCGGCGCACCGTACGACGACGGCGAATGGGCGCTGTACGACCTGCGCACCGACCCCACGGAAACCAACGACGTCGCCGAGGAGCACCCGGACGTGGTGAAGGAGCTGGCGGCGGCCTGGGAAGCCGCCGCCTGGCGCAACGGCGTGTTCCCCCTCGTCGACGGCAGCGGAGCGCTCGGCCGGCGCAACCCCGCCGAGGAGCGGTTCCACCGCCCCGTCACACTGCTGGCCGGCACACCCGAGCTGGAGCGCTACCGCTCCTCCCGGCTCATCTCCTTCCGCTCCTTCGACGTCACCGTCGCCCTCGACGACCACGCCGACGGCGACCAGGGCGTGCTGGTCTCCCACGGGGACCAGGGCGGCGGCTACAGCCTGTACGTGGAGGACGGACGGCTCCGCTTCGCCTACAACGAGTACGGAGAACTGCACGAGACCGACGCCGGCCCCCTGCCCGCGGGCCGCAGGACGATCACGCTCTCGGCGGACGCCGTGGAGGGCCTGCGCTGGACGTTCCGCATCCTGATCGACGGCGTGGAGACAGGCCGGTCGGACAGCGTGCACCAGCTCATCGGCATGGCTCCGCTGCAAGGCATCAGCGTGGGCGTCGACCGCAAGTCCCCCGTCTCCTGGCCGGTCTACGAGCGCCACCGCAGCTTCCGCTACACGGGCCGCCTGCGGTCGGTGACCTACGCCCCCGGCACAAAGGCGCCCTACGACCCGGCGCTCGTGGCCCGCGCACTGCGCGAGGCGGCCGCCGCCTTCGAGTAGCCGGAGCGGGTGGCGGTCGGCGGGCCCGGTGGCAGTACGGGGAACACCGGGCCCGCCGGCACCGTTGCACGGAGCGAGGGGCCGATGCCGTATCGACGGGCGGCACGCTCAGGCAACGACGTACTCACGCAGGAGGACTGCTTTTCATGACCGACCGGCCCTTGACGCTCATGGCAGTACACGCGCACCCCGACGACGAGGCCACCAGCACCGGAGGGGTCCTCGCGATGTATGCGGCGGAAGGAATCCGCACGGTCCTGGTGACCTGTACCGACGGCCGCTGCGGTGACGGACCCGGGGGCACGAAGCCGGGTGCTCCCGGGCACGATCCGGCGGCCGTCGCCTCGATGCGCCGGGAAGAGCTCGAAGTGAGCCGTGACGTGCTGAAGATCAGCGATCTGGAGACGCTGGACTACGGCGACTCCGGAATGATGGGCTGGCCGAGCAACGAGGCCCCCGGAGCCTTCTGGCAGACCCCCGTCGAGGAAGGCGCGGCCCGGCTCGCGGACCTCATGCGGCACTACCGGCCCGACGTGGTCGTCACCTACGACGAGAACGGCTTCTACGGCCACCCCGACCACATCCAGGCCCACCGCATCACGATGGCGGCGCTGGAGCTGACCGACCTGACGCCGAAGGTGTACTGGACGACGATGCCCCGCTCCGCGATGCAGCGCTTCGGTGAGATCATGCGCGAGTTCGGGGAGGACATGCCGGAGCCGGACCCCGCCGAGACCGCCGCGCTGGCCGAGATCGGCCTCCCGGACGACGAGATCAGCACCTGGGTGGACGCCACCCCGTTCAGCAGCCAGAAGTACGACTCGCTGGCCGCTCACGCCAGCCAGGGCGAGAGCATCTTCTTCCTCAAGATGGGCAAGGAGAAGTTCGGCGAGCTGATGGGCGTGGAGACCTTCGTACGCGTCAAGGACACCACCGGCGCCCCCGTACCCGAGACCGACCTCTTCGCCGGCCTGCGCTGACCGGCCCGCCCGTCCCACGGGGCCCGGGCGACCCCGTGGGACAGCACGAGCACCAAGGGCTACGCTGCTGGAGCTCGCTCACGTGAACGAAGGACGCTCATGGCCCGCCCCTACCGCCCCGGACCGAAACAGTTCGTATTCGCCGCCGCCGACGGCAGCGGCCAACAGGTCTCCGTGGGCGACGCCCAGGAAGTCTACGTGGCGTTCTCCGCGTTCTTCCGTGGTCGGGATTGCGACACCTACACCATCAGCGAGGAAGCGTCGGGACAGAGTGTGGTCCTCATGCCCGGGGAAGGCGTGATCTCCAGGATCAAGGCTGCGGACCAGCACCGGGCGGAACACCTCCGTGTCGACAGGGGCAATCGCTACCTGCCGAGCGCGATGCTGTTCTTCGAGAACGGATATGCCGGCCTCGACCGCTTCGGTCAGTGGTTCTCCGACCTCGCCGACCTCGACGCGGCACCGGAGACACGTGGCGCCGCCCGCGCCGCCAGGTTCACGACGGAAGCGGCGGCGCTCGAAGAACTCGCCCGGATCTGGGCGGATTCGGGCATCGTGGACCCGAGCGACCGGTACTACGTCTTCTTCGACTCGCACGGTGCCGACGAGGACCGAGCCGAACGAGCCGAACTGCTCAAGCTGATCGAGTTCCTCGGCATCGAACGGGTCGACGCCCCCGCCGAGGCCGCCGGAGGCGAAGTCTGGGTGCGCACCGACCCGCGCCTCGACGCCGCCTGTGCACAGGGGTGAACGACATCGTCTTCACGCGCCGGAGCGGCTGGATCCCGTACGTGATCCGCGAGGACGGCGGGCTGAAGCTCACGCTCGCCGCCGGAGCCGACGCCAACCACGATCCGCGCACCTTCACGTTCCCGATCGGCGAAGCCCATCTCGCGGTGATCCGGGCGGACCTGGCCAGACACCTCTTGCTGTGGAGTGCGGTCCTGCCGCTGTGCGAGGCCGCCGGAACCCGGGGCCGGCTCGACGAGGGCGCCGCCGTCGCGCTCCTGGACCCGATCCTCCTCGCCGCGCCCGCGGACGTCGACGCCCTCTTCCGGCGCACCCCCTGGGACAGGAGCCGGCTCGTCGCCCACGGGGCCGACACCGGTCTGCTGGAGCGCGGCCAGGTGTGCGCGGCGATGCGCACGGCGACCGAGACCCCGAACGGGAAACGGGCTCAGGAGTACCACGCGAACCGCCGTCGCGCCGATCGCGGAACGGTGCTCGGTCCGCTCGACGCCGCGCTGCTGAAGTACACGGGCCAGTACCTGCACGGCGCGACGGTTCCGGGGCGGATGCCCGGTGCCGTCGACCCGGCCTTGCTGCCCGAGGTCGAGCGGGTGATCGCCACCGCGGAGCAGGCCTGCGCCGGCATGCGGATCGGCCGCGATCCGCGGCGGGGACAGCGCGCCACGGACCGGCGCGACTGGGACCGGATGCAGACCGCGGTCGAAGCGGCCGTGCGCCGCGCACACCCCGGGCTCGTCGACGACGCGGTGCGTACCGTGGGCGTCCTGATGTGCTCGGAGGCCGCGGACCGGTCCAGGAACACACCCCTGGAGGGTGACGAGGAGGCGGCCGGCGACCGTACCGGCCCGGGCGGGAGCGCGCGGAAGACGGCCCTGACGTTCACCGACGACAAGGGCGCCGAGAAGAAGTGGCGGGACGGCGGTCCGCGCACGGCCGCCGCGGAGTTCTGGGAGTTCGTCGGCGAGCGCTCTGCCGCGGACAACGAGGTCTTCACCATCGAGGACGAGGAGAGGGGCGAAGGTGTCCAGCTCCACTTCTACGCGGACTCCCTCGCCCGGATCATGACGCTGCGCAAGGGTGAGGGCGGATCGGATCCGGAGTACCGGGTCGAGTACGGCCTGGTCGACGGAATCGGCGGGTACCGGACCCTGGTGAGCGCCTTCGTCCGCGGCGGCTACGCCGCACTCGAACAGCACGGTCCCTGGATCTCGGACGTCGCGGAGTTCGAGCGCGCGCGTCGGCGGCGCGACGCCCGGTAGTCCCGGCGGGAACCGTGCTCGCCAGAACCGTGCACGCTAGGCGTCGGCGAGGACGGGGTCGTACGGCGTGCCCGTGCGACGGCCGGACATGAAGGAGAGGAAGTCGCCCACGAAGGCGCTCTTGCCGTACGCGCCGCCGTCGGTGGTGAGGTCGCGGTGGAAGGCGGTGCGGAAGAGGGTCCGGTACTCCTCGGCGTCGATGCTCCCGTTGCCGTCCTTGTCGGTGGCGTCGAAGAGGACCTCGGCCACGCGGATGAGCGCGGGGCCGGCGAGGGAGGGGACGGCGGCGGCGTACTCCTCGGCGCTGACGCGGCCGTCGCCGTCCGTGTCGAGGGCGGCCTGGAGTTCGCGCCACCAGGCGGCGAACGCGTCGTAGAGCCGGGTCTCCTCGGGTTCGTCCAGGTCGAGGCGGGTGGAGAGTTCGCGTGCCATGGCAGCGAGGTCGGGCCAGTCGAGGTGGCCGTCGCCCGTCTGGTCCAGCACCCGGCGGAAGAACTCCTCCGCCGGGCGTCGGTTCTCCTCCGTTCCGCGCGACGGTGCCGGTTCGAAGTCGGTGTCGCCGCTGAGCGGAGTGAGGAGGCGGAGCAGGGCCGATGCCCGCTTCATGCGGGCGCGCAGGGCGGCCACGGTGCGGGCGCGGGGGTCGTCGCTGTCGGGCGAGAGCGAGAGGGCTTCGACGATGCTCTCGGCGTTGATCCAGCCCTCGGGCAGGAACCGGGTGAGCCCGGTGGCGAGGTAGGCGCCCTGCATGAGGGTCGCGGCGCCCGGCATCTCGGGCAGGCCGGCCCGGCGCCGGTAGGACTCGGGGAGCGAGGCGACGGTGATCGCGCCCAGGAGCGGACCGACCACGGCGCGGCCGGCCGCCCAGAGCGTCGGCGCCCCGTCGAGCAGCGCGGGAGCGGGAAGGTGGTCGAAGAGCCGGTAGAGGATGACGCGGACCGCCTCGGTGTTCTCCAGCTCGTTCTCGACGACGCGGTCGAAGTACCGCCAGAACTCGTGCAGTTCCTCGGGGAGTTCGGCGGCGTCGCCGTCGAGCGCGGCGAGGTACGCACGGTACTCGGCGTACATCCGCTCCATCGTGTCCTGGCCGAGCGGCTGGCCGCTCAGCCGGCACATGGTGACGGCGCTCTCGAAGAGGGTGGCGACCACCCAGGCGCGGGTCGCGCGGTCCATGGCGTCGTAGGCACGGCCACGGGAGTCGGATCCGCTCATGCGCGCGTGCAGCCGGTTGAGCCGGGCGGCCTCCCGTTCGCGTTCCGCCGGGTCGGCGGCGAACATGCGCCGCATGCTGAGGAAGGTGTTGCGCAGTCGGCGCCAAGGGTGGGTGACGAAGGTGGAGTTGTCGGCGAGGGCGGCACCGACCTGCGGGTGAGCGGCCTCCAGGACGGTGGCGCGGATGATCGCCAAGGCCCAGCGCGGGTCGTCGAAGAAGCCGCTGAATTGCGAATCCGGCCCGAACAGGCTTGCCTCGTCGGCCGTTTCCGTGGATCCCGTGGTTTCGGTGGTCATGAGGGGTCTCCGTTCGTCCGGGCGGGCACGCCGCCGAAGCGGCGGTCGCGGCGCCGGTAGGTGTGCAGGCAGGCCAGGAAGTCGGGGGCCCGGAAGTCCGGCCACAGCACCTCGGGGAAGACCCACTCGGCGTAGGCGACCTGCCAGAGCATGAAGTTGGAGATGCGCTGCTCGCCGGAAGTACGGACGACCAGATCCACATCGGGGGTGTCGGGGAAGGGCAGGTGGTCCGCGAAGAGCCCCTCGGTCACCTCGTCGGCGGGGGTCCCGCTGAGGATCAGCGATCTCGCGGCCTCGACGATGTCCCGGCGCCCCCCGTGGTCGAAGGCGACGGTCAGCGTCATCCCCCGGTTCCCGGCGGTCAGTACCGCCACGTCCTCGAAGTCCTGGGCCAGTGCGCGGGGGATCCTCGGGTCGCTGACCCCGAGGAAACGGCAGCGGATGCCGCGCGCGAGCAGCAGCGGCGCATGCTTGCGCACGACCCGCCGCACCAGACGCATCAGGAACTCGACCTCGGCGCCGGGGCGGTTCCAGTTCTCGGTGGAGAACGCGTACAGGCTGAGCCACTCCACGCCGGCGGCCCGGGCCGCCTCGATGACGTCGATGACCGCGGCCTCCGCCGCCCGGTGACCCGCCGTACGGGGCAGCGAACGCCGTTGCGCCCAGCGCCCGTTGCCGTCCATCACGCAGGCCACATGCCGCGGTCCCGCACGCGGCGCCCGTTCCTCCGGCCGCCGCCCACCGGGTCCGCTACCGGACGGTGGCCCGCCGGGCGGATCCTCGGTCACCACACGTGCGCGCGGGACTCCCCGGTCCGTCACGCCCGGCCCTGCCCCGTCCGGCGCGGCACGACCAGCCGTACCATGCTCTTTCACGCCAACCCGCCTCGCCCGAGCCCCACCAGCGCACTCCCTCCCCGGAGTCTGGCAGGGCGCAAGGGCCATGATCGGCCGAACGAGTGGCCATCACCTTTGACGCGTACGTTCGGTTCCGTCCGGGGTTTCCCGTCAGCAGCGACGGGTCTGGTACGGCACGGGGACGGGTACCGGTTCGGGCCGTGTCGGGCACCGGGTCAAGGTGACGAGGAAGGTCAGCCCGATTCCGCCTGCCACAACGAAGAGAGCGGTGCGGATCCCGCCGGCGGTAGCGGTTCGAAGCTGTTCACCGGAGAGGCCGTCGAGGCCGGCGGTCGCCACCAGGACGAGGACGGCGAGGCCGACCGCTGCGCCCGTGCCCGAGCCGGTGGAGGCAATGCCGGAGGCGATGCCTTGTTGTCGGTCGGAGATCCCGGTGGCGGCGGCGATGAACATGGTGGTGAAGACCACCCCGTCGCCGATGCCGAGCGCCACGAGGCCGGGGACGAGTTCGATGTAGCTGCCGTCGGGCGAGATCGTGAGGCCGAGAGCGGCCGCGCCGAGCGCACCGACGGCGAGGGCCACGGCCAAGGTGCGCCTGAGACCGAACCGCGTCACGAGCCGGCCCGCGGTGGTCGAACCGGCCACCACCACCGCCGTGGGGATGAGGAAGCCGGCACCGGTCTGCAAAGGGTCGTAGCCCAGAACCTCCTGGAAGTAGACGGACAGGAAGTAGAGGACGGAGCCAAAGGTCGCCATGAACATGAAGGCGATGACGACGCCGGTGATCAGGTTGGGGTTGGAGAGCAGCGCCGGCGGCATGAGCGGGTCGGAACTGCGCCGCTCGATGACGGCGAAGGCTCCGATCAGTAGGAGGCCCGCTGCTGCGCTCATCAGGATGCCCGGCGAGGACCAGCCCGATCCGGGGCCCTGAACGAGGGCGAACACGATGAGCGTGACACCGAGAGAGATGCTGAGCGCACCGGGCAGATCGAACGTGCGGCCCTTCTCGCGTGCACCGTCCCGGGGGATCACGACGAAGGCGAGCAGCAGCGCCGGGCCGGCCAGAACGACGTTGACGAAGAAGACCGCTTCCCAGCCGAACACCTGCGTCAGGAGGCCGCCGAGCAGCACTCCGATGACGAGTCCTGCCGCGCCCGACCCTCCCCAGATCCCCAATGCGCGGTTACGGGCACGCCCTTCGGCGAAGGTGGTGTTGATGAGTGCCAGGGTGGTGGGAAAGACGAGGGCTCCGCCGAGACCCTGGAATGCGCGGGAGGCGAGGAGTGCTCCGGGGCCCGTCGCGAGTCCTCCCGCGAACGCCGCTGCGGCATAGAGCGCGAGCCCGGCGGCCAGGACACGGCGTCGTCCGAGCAGGTCTGCGGCACGCCCGCCGAACAGGAGGAAGCCGGCCGAGGCCACCGCGTACGCGCTGATGACCGACTGGAGCGTTCGCGCGGAGTAGCCGAGGTCGCGTGCGATGTCGGGAAGCGCCACGACCACGATGTACTGGTCGAGCGAAACGATCAGCATCGCGAAGGACAAGAGCGCCAGCACCGCCGCCTCACGGTTCCGGCCAAGGCCGGCCGGGACAGACGGAGTCTCTAGGGGTCCCACGCCAGCACTCCTGGTGATCGGTCAAGTCTCCGCTTGCGGACTGCCGGGAAAGCCGGTCGGACCCGGGGCGGACAGACGTGCCCTGCCGAGAAGGACGGCTACCAAGACCCTATCCGGCGCGCCCTCGCCCATCCCGTCAACGACCCACGCTGAGCACGGAGCGCGATCCGGTACGGGAACCGGAAGGGCTTCGCCCGCCCACCCCGGGGGTAGGGGACGCGAACACCGGTGCGACGGGTCCGCGGTGCGGAGGACGGGGTGACGGGGTGCGGGAACGGACAGGGGTGCGGGAACGGACAGGGGCGCGGGCTCCGACGGGGCCGCGGGGGGCGGGATGACGGCTCCAGGCCCGGGCCCGGGCCCAACCACTGGCATGGTGACCCGGGTGCGCGCGGCCCTGGCCGCGGTCGGGGGCACGCTGGGGATCCTGATCGGGATCTACGCGGACGAGGCCCGCGCCGTGCTCGCCTGGGCCGGGGCGCACGCCATCGCGCCGACAGGTGTCGCGCTCCTCGCCGCGGGCGCCGGTTTCGGCCTCGGATGGTGGGGCGGCGGCAGGTCGGGTTCGGGCGGCCGGGGCGCGGGGCCGGGGGTGGTCGAGGGTTCCTTCGAGATCAGTGCCGACGACTTCGACGTGGACCTGCCGGCGGACCATATGGTCTTTGGCCGCCGGCTGCGCTACCTGGAGCGGGCCACGGCTTCGCGTGACCTGGTGGTCCTGCTGCACGGTCTGGGCACGGACGCCTCGGAGTTCCGCCCGTACATGGCCTCGGCCCAGCCGCACACCGTCGCGTTGACGGCCTTCGGTCACCATCCGGAGGAGGCGCGGGACGCGCGCTACCGGCCGATCGGCCTGGCCACGCACACCGAGCTGATCGCGGGCGCCATCAGGGCGCTCGCCCGGCGGCACCCGGGCAAGCGGCTCGTGCTCGTGGGGTTCTCGTACGGGGCCGACACGGTGCTGCGCCTGGCCGAGCAGTGGGCGGAGCGTCCGGAGCAGCGGCCCGCGCTCGCCGGGGTGTTGCTGTTGGATCCGAACATGAACCGGTCCACTCTCCCCGTGACCCGGGCCCTGGCCGGGTTGGACCTGTCCGATCCGGCGGCCGCGTTGCGCGGGATCGTGGCGGGGACCCGGGACCTGGACACCTTCGCGAACTTCTGCGATTACCTGCACCGGATCGCCGGGAAGGACCTGGCGCAGGTGTGCCGGCACGCGGGCGAGGTGTGGGAGGACGCGGAGGAGGTGGGGTCCTACGAGCGGTTCGTGCGCCGGTGCGAGCGGCTGCGGTCGGTGTGCGAGGGGCCGGTGCGGATCCATTTCTCCACGCGCTTCGAGACGCACTTCAACGATCTGGTCGCGCATGCGCGGCGGCGTGGCGTGCGGGGGGTGTTCGACCTGCGGCGGACCGATCACTTCGCGTTGTGCGCGGAGCCCTCGCTGCGGCCACAGGTGGAGGCGCTGGTGGCGGGATCTCCGGCCCCCGCCCCCGAGGGGTGAGCGCGGGGTGGGGCGGCAGAACCCTACGAAGTAGCGCCCACGCCGTGTACGTGGCGGCGGCACCTACCCCCGGTACCCCTCCAGCAGCCGCAGCCACACCTCGCTGATCGTCGGGAACGCCGGGACCGCGTGCCACAGACGGTCGATGGGCACCTCGCCCGCGACCGCGATGGTCGCCGCGTGCAGGAGCTCGGCCGCACCCGGTCCGACGAAGGTGACACCGAGGAGGACCTCGCGGTTCAGGTCCACCACCATGCGGGCCCGGCCCCGGTAGCCGTCGGCGTACAGGCCCGCTCCGGAGACCTTGCCGAGGTCGTAGTCCACGGCCCGGACCCGGTGGCCGGCGCGCTCCGCCTCCGCGAGGGTCAGGCCCACCGAGGCGGCCTCGGGGTCGGTGAAGACGGCTTGCGGGAGGGCCCGTGTATCGGCGGTCGCCGCGTGGGCGCCCCAGGGGCCGGTGTCGAGGGGGGCGCTGCCCGCGGCCCGGGCGGCGATGACGGAGCCCGCGATCCGGGCCTGGTACTTCCCCTGGTGGGTGAGCAGCGCCCGGTGGTTGACGTCGCCGACCGCGTACAGCCAGTCGACGCCCGGAACCCGGCAGCTGTCGTCCACCGCGATCCACCCGCCCGGCGCGAGCCCGACGGTGTCCAGTCCGATGTCCTCGGTGCGCGGGGTGCGCCCCGTCGCCACGAGCAGTTCGTCGCCCTCCAGCGTCTCGCCGCCTTCGAGCACCACGCTGACGGGCCCGGTCGAGCCGTCCCGTACGACGGACTCGACGGCCACCCCCGTACGGACCACCGCGCCCGCCTCGCGCAGTGCCCCGGCGACCAGTTCCCCGGCGAAGGGCTCCATGCGCGGCAGCAGCCCGGAGCCCCGTACGAGCAGGGTCACCCGGGAGCCGAGGGCCTGCCAGGCCGTGGCCATCTCCACGGCCACCACCGACCCGCCGACGATCAGCAGCCGGCCCGGCGCCGCCTGCGCCGAGGTGGCCTCGCGGCTGGTCCAGGGCCGGGCGTCCGCGATGCCCGGCAGCTCCGGGATCACGGCCCGGGTGCCGGTCGCGACGACGACCGCGTGCCGGGCGGAGAGCACGTGGTGCTCCCCCTCCGGGCTGGTGACGGCGACCTTGCGGACCCCGTACAGCCGCCCGTGGCCCCGGTACACGTGGGCGCCGACCGACTCCAGCCAGTCGATCTGGCCGTCGTCCTTCCAGTTCCCCGTCCAGTAGTCCCGGTGCGCGAACACCGCTTCGGCGTCCAGCGGACCGGCCGCGGACCCCGCGAGACCGGGCACCCGGCGCGCGTCCGCCCGGGCCAGCGCCGGGCGCAGCAGGGCCTTGCTGGGGATGCAGGCCCAGTACGAGCACTCGCCGCCCACCAGCTCGCTCTCGACCAGCGCCGTGCTCAGCCCGGCGGCGCGGGTCCGGTCCACGACGTTCTCGCCGGCCGGGCCCCCACCGAGGACGATGACGTCGTACTCCACCGCTTCAGTCATGCGGTCCAGTCTCACCGCCCGGCGGGGGCTCGTCACGCAATCAGGCGTCCGGCGTGCCGGGCTCCTCGGCCGTGGCGCCCGCGGCGCCGCCCTGCTCGGCGGCGATCTTCGTGCGCACCTCGTCCATGTCGAGGCCACGGGCCTGGGTGATGAGGTCCGTCAGCGCCGCCTCGGGCAGTGCGCCGGGCTGCGAGAAGATCGCGACCTGATCCCGGACGATCATGAGGGTCGGGATCGAGCTGATCTGGAACGCGGCGGCGAGCTCCTGCTGCGCCTCCGTGTCCACCTTGGCGAAGAGCAGGTCGGGATTGGCCTCGGCGGCCTTCTCGTACACCGGGGCGAACTGCAGGCAGGGACGGCACCAGCCCGCCCAGAAGTCGATCAGGACGAACGAGTTCTCGCTCACCGTCCGGTCGAAGTTCTCCTTGGTGAGTTCGACAGTAGCCACGGTTTTCCAGACCTCCAGAGTGGTGTGCTGCTTGCTTTCCCCTGAACGAACGACCGGCTCCAAGCATTCCTGACCGCCCGGAATGCCCGCAATGCACGCGATGCGGGCCATGGGGCACACCGGGGGCGTGGTTCCCGAAGGGGTCGCCTAGAAGGGATGACCGCCCGGGGTGGCGCGGAGCGTGGTCCAGCGCAGCTCGGTGAAGGCGTCGAGGTTCGCCTCGCCGCCGAAGCGGGCGCCGGTGCCGGACGCGCCGACGCCGCCGAAGGGGGCCACGGCCTCGTCGTTCACCGTCTGGTCGTTGACGTGCGCGATCCCGACCGGGATCCGCCCCGCCAGGTCCAGCCCGCGCGCCGCGTCGCCGGTCACGATCCCGAGGGAGAGCCCGTAGGGACCGGCGGAGGCCAGCTCCACGGCCTCGTCCTCCGTCGCGAAGGACCGTACGGGCGCCACCGGCCCGAAGACCTCCTCCGCGTAGGCGGGGCTGTCGTCGTCGGCGCCCGCCAGCACCGTCGGCCGGTAGAAGAGGTCCTGGTGGGCGCCGCCCGTGACGAGTTTGGCGCCCTGTGCGGTGCTGGCTTCCACCAGGCCGTGGACCCGGTCCAGCTGGGACCGGTCGATGAGCGGCCCCAGGTGCACCCGCTCGCGGTACGGGTCCCCGACCGCGAGCTCCTCAGCGCGCGCGGCGAGCCGCTCCACGTACTCGTCGTAGAGGGAGGCGTGCACGAGGTGCCGGCCCGCCGTCATGCAGATCTGCCCCTGGTGGAAGAAGGAGCCCCAGGAGGCCTGCGCGACGGCCGCCGCCACGTCGGCGTCACGGAGCACGACCAGCGCCGAGTTCCCGCCCAACTCCAGGTGTGCGCGCTTGAGATGACGGCCCGCCAGTTCCCCGACGGCCCGGCCGCTCGCGGTGGATCCGGTGAACGACACGACCCTGACCAGGGGATCGGCGACCACCGCCGCGCCCGTCTGCGCACCGCCGGGCAGGACGTGCAGCAGTCCGCCCGGCAGGCCGGCCGCGGCGAAGACGGCGGAGAGTGCGAGCCCGCCGCTGACCGCGGTACGGCGGTCCGGCTTGAGGAGCACCGCGTTGCCGAGGGCGAGCGCGGGCGCGACCGAGCGGATCGAGAGGATCAGCGGCGCGTTGAAGGGCGCCACCACCCCCACCACACCGACCGGTTCGCGGCGGGTGAAGGACAGCCGCGGCGCCTCGCTCGGCAGCACCTGCCCGGCCGGACGCGAGGCCAGGGCCGCGGCCTCGTAGCACTCCTGCGCGGCGACGTGCAGCTCGAAGTCGGCCTTGCCGGGGATGGATCCCGACTCCCGGACCAGCCAGTCCCGCAGCTCGTCGGCGTGGGCGGTGAACAGGTCCCCGGCCCGGCGCAGCACAGCCGCCCGCTCCAGGTGGGTGGCCCGCGCCCAGTTCCGCTGGGCCGCGTGGGCCCGTACGGCCACTTCCGCCACATCGGCCGGGGCGGCCAGGTCGATGGTCGCGAGGGTCTGGCCGGTGGCGGGTTCGAGGACCGGGGCAGTGCCTCCGGTGAGGGTGGGTCCGTCCTGCCAGAGCGTCGGATCGAGGAGCGGCATGGCGCGGGGCCTCCGGATGCGGGGAGCGTGGCGAGGGGGTGGCGGCAGCACGCGCCATCGTGCCACCCCACCGCACCGGAGGCATCAATTCTCTTTGCTTACCAAGCAGTTGCCGCCCGACTATGACCGGAAACGATCGACCGGCCGGGGTCGGTGTCAGCGCTCCAGAACGAGCGCGATCCCCTGCCCCACACCGATACAGAGGGCCGCGATCCCGGTGCCGGACCCGGCCGCCGCGAGCTGGTGCGCCACCGAACCGGCCAGCCGGGCGCCCGAGGCACCGAGCGGGTGCCCGATCGCGATGGCCCCGCCGCGCGGGTTGACCACGGCCGGATCCAGCTCGGGCCAGGCGGCAAGACAGCCCAACGCCTGCGCCGCGAAAGCCTCGTTGAGTTCGAAGGCGGCGAGATCGGCGAAACCGCGGCCCGCCTTGGCGAGCGCACGCTCGACGGCGTCCACGGGCCCCAGACCAAAGAGCTGGGGCTCGATCCCGGTGACGGCCGACGCGCTGATCCGGGCCAGCGGCTCCCGCCCGGTGGCGGCGAGGCCCTCCTCGTCCGTCAACAGCAGTGCGGCGGCTCCGTCGTTGAGCGGCGAGGCGTTGCCCGCCGTGACCGTGCCGGTGCCGTCGCTCCGGAAGGCGGGCTTCAGACGGGCGAGCGCCTCGGGGCCCGATCCCTCCCGGATGCATTCGTCGCGCAGCAGGTCCACGCCCGCGTACGGGACCACCTCCGCGTCGTACTGCCCCGCCGCCCAGGCGGCGGCCGCCTTGCGGTGGCTCTCCAGCGCGAAGGCGTCCTGCGCCTCGCGGGTGATGCCGTGCTTGTCGGCGACGAGCTCCGCGCCCTCGCCGAGGGAACCGCTCCACTCCGCGGGCATCCGGGGATTGGTCATCCGCCAGCCGAGCGTGGTGGACCACATCTGCTGGTGCCCGGCCGGGAAGGCGCGCTCCGGCTTCTGCACCACCCAGGGGGCCCGGCTCATGGACTCCACTCCTCCGGCGATGGCCACGGAGGCGTCGCCGAGCGCGATGGCGCGGGCCGCCTGGACCACGGCTTCGAGCCCGGAGCCGCAGAGCCGGTTGACGGTGACCCCGGGCACGGTCACGGGGAGTCCGGCGAGCAGCACCGCCATGCGGGCCACGTCGCGGTTGTCCTCGCCCGCGCCGTTGGCGTCCCCGAAGACGACGTCGTCGATGCGGGCCGGGTCCAGTGCGGGCGTACGGTCCACGAGCGCGCGCACCACGTGGGCGGCCAGGTCGTCGGGGCGGACCCCGGCGAGGGCGCCGCCGAACTTCCCGATCGGGGTGCGGACGGCGTCGACGACGTAGACGTCGCGGACGGTACGGATGCTCATGGAGTCCCTCCGGAGCGAACGGGAGGCGGCGCGGCACACCGACACCGCTGTCCGGCCCGGCGCACGCTCCGCCCGCGCCCGGGTGGGGCGCGCCCGAAGTCTCCGTCGCCCCGATCCCCCTGTCAACGCCCCCCGGCCGCCGACGGGGCCCGGACCTGCACCGGCCGGATGGCTGCGCCAGGTGTCCGCACCGGATGTCTGCTCCGGATGTCCGCACCGGATCTTCGCGTCGGCGGGCCGGATGGCCCGTAGGGCGATTTCAGCCCCGCCGGCGTTTGAGGCGCGGGGTCCGGGG
>NZ_JBHXKA010000055.1:0-52657 GCF_042722885.1 Streptomyces sp. NPDC058401 | reverse complement strand
GCCGGGACCCCTCTGGGTCCCGGCCCGCGGGTGTTTGCGTACGTACGCGCGTTCCGCTGCTCAGGCCCCGGTGGCCAGGAACCGCTCGACCCGGGCCGCGAACCACTGCGCGTCGTCCAGCCACGGGAAGTGCCCGCCGCCCTGCTGTACGTCGACGACGCCGCGCGCGAAGAGTTCCGCGAGCCGGGCGGCGAGGGCCGGGGAGGGGTAGGAGTCCAGCTCCCCGGCCAGGACCAGCACCTGTGCCTCGCAGCGGCCGAGTGCGGCCCGGGTGGCGGGCGGGTCGAAGGCGCCCGGGCCGGCGAAGGCGGCGGAGGCCTCGGCGTTCTTCTGGACCGGGCTCAGTGCCGCGTGGGCGCGTGCCGTCTCGTCCCAGCGGCCATAGGCGAGGGGCATGGCCGCCGCCCGGTCGGCCTCTTCCGGGGTCCCGCCCGCGGCGAAGGCGGCGATCGCCCGCTCGTAGGCCGCGATGGCCGTGTCGTAGGGCTCGGCGCCACCCCTGCGACGGACGTCGGCGAGGCCGGTTTCGGGGGACTCCGCGAGGTCCACGGCCCAGCAGGTCGGCGTGATCAGGGCCAGTCGGCGCACGCGCTGCGGGTGCGCCGCCGCGTGGAGCAGGGCCAGGTTGCCGGAGGCGGAGTGGGCGAGCAGGTCGACGGAGTCCAGGCCGAGGTGGGTGCGCAGTGCCTCGACGTCGGCCACCTGGTGGTCGACCCGGTACGTCGAGGTGTCGGCCGGGATC
This sequence comes from Streptomyces sp. NPDC058401, assembly GCF_042722885.1. Taxonomy (NCBI): domain Bacteria; kingdom Bacillati; phylum Actinomycetota; class Actinomycetes; order Kitasatosporales; family Streptomycetaceae; genus Streptomyces; species Streptomyces sp. NPDC058401. The sequence continues at coordinate 51,915 of NZ_JBHXKA010000055.1, read as the reverse complement.
GCGGAGTCCCCGGTGCCCCGCAGGTCGAGCAGGATCAGCCGGCGCCCGGCGGACAGTCCGCCGAGGTCTCCCAGGTAGGCGGAGGCCCGCATGGCACCGCCGGGGAGGCAGAGGAGGGGCTCTCCTTCGCCCTGGACGTGGTACGCGAGTTCGGTTCCGTCGTAGGTCGTGAAGGTAAAAGTGCTGGTGGAGGGCGCGGAGATCGACATGGGCACAATCTCAACAGACGATCACCCGTTCGAGTAATTGATTTGGCCGCCGAGGTCCGGCAATCTACCGAATGATCGGTCGGTTTGATTCGGGCAGGTTGACTCGGACAAGGGGTGGGCGGCATGGGTACGTACACGCGGGGCCACGACGGCGGTGTGGACACGAGGGACGAGGGCGAGCGGCTGGACCGGGACGAGCTGGCGGCGCTCCAGCTGACCCGGCTGCGGGCGACCTTGCGCCGGGCGTACGACCGGGTGCCCTTCTACCGGCAGGCCTTCGACAAGGCCGGCCTGCATCCCGACGACTGCCGCTCCCTCTCCGATCTCGCCCTGTTCCCCTTCACCACCAAGTCGGATCTGCGCGACCAGTACCCCTTCGGGATGTTCGCCGTACCGCGCACCGAGGTCCGCCGCATCCACGCGTCCAGCGGGACCACGGGCCGGCCGACCGTCGTGGGCTACACCGACGGGGACCTGTCCACCTGGGCGGACGTCGTCGCCCGCTCGATCCGCGCGGCGGGCGGCAGAGCCGGCCAGATCGTCCACATCGCCTACGGGTACGGACTGTTCACCGGTGGCCTGGGCGCCCACTACGGCGCGGAGCGCCTGGGCTGTACGGTCGTGCCGGCCTCGGGCGGGATGACGGACCGCCAGGTCCGGCTGATCCAGGACTTCCGGCCGGAGGTCATCATGGTGACCCCCTCCTACATGCTGACCTTGCTGGACGAGATGGAGCGCCAGGGCATCGACCCCCGCGGCACCTCGCTCCGTACGGGGATCTTCGGCGCCGAGCCGTGGACGGAGGAGATGCGCCGCGAGATCGAGGAACGGCTGAACATCGACGCGGTGGACATATACGGGCTCTCGGAAGTGATGGGCCCGGGTGTCGCACAGGAGTTCGCCGAGACCAAGGACGGGCTGCACATATGGGAGGACCACTTCTACCCGGAGGTGGTCGACCCCCTGACGGGCGCCGTGGTGCCGGAGGGCGAGCCCGGGGAGCTGGTCTTCACCTCGCTCACCAAGGAGGCGATGCCCGTCATCCGCTACCGCACCCGGGACCTGACGCGGCTGCTTCCCGGCACCGTCCGGCCGGCCTTCCGCCGGATGGAGAAGATCACCGGCCGCAGCGACGACATGATCATCCTGCGCGGGGTGAACCTCTACCCCACCCAGATCGAGGAGGTGCTCCTGCGGACCCCGGACCTGGCTCCGCACTTCCAGCTCCGCCTGACCCGGCAGGGACGGCTGGACGCCCTGACGGTGCGGGTGGAGGCGCGCCGCGGGAGCGACCCGGATCGGCGGGAGGCCGCGGCGGCCTCGGTGGTGCGGGCCGTCAAGGAGGGCATCGGTGTCTCGGTCGCGGTGGAGGTGGTGGATCCGGAGACCCTGGAGCGGTCGGTCGGCAAGATCAAGCGGCTGGTGGACCTCCGGGAGGGCTGACCCGCGGAGCCCGATCCACCCCTTCGGGCCCACTCGGGGGGCCTCCCGGGAAGGTGCGGACCCATCCGGGTAGGGACAGAGGCGTGACCTCGACCTACCGGCGGATCCATGACCGGCTCCAGGCCTCCCCGGCCGGGCTGGCGTGGAGCCGTGGCCGGGAGATGGAGCTGATGCACCGGGCCATGGGCTTCGCCGCGCTCGGTTTCCTCACCCTGGTGCCGCTGCTCGTCGTCGTCGCGGCCGCCGCGCCGGGCAGTGGCTCGGGCTTCGGCCGCTGGCTCGGTCAGGCCCTCGGGGTGACGGAGTTCTCCCGGGAGCGGGTGGAGATGCTGTTCGGCGCCGCGGACCTCGCGCTGGAGCGGACCACCGCCTTCGGGCTCGCCGCCCTCGCGGTGTTCGGCCTGACCTTCGGCTCCGCCGTGCAGACCGGGTACGAGAAGGTCTGGGACCTGCCGACGGCCCGCTGGCACACGATGTGGCGGCACGTCGTCTGGCTCGCCCTGCTGGTCTGCTACCTCGGGTTGCTGGTCCTCATTCCCGCCCCGTCGGACGACGCGCCCGGCACGATCCTGGGCACCACGGGCGATGTCATCGGGACCTGCCTGTTCTTCTGGACCTCCCAGTGGATCCTCCTCGGCGGCCGGGTGCGCTGGCGCGCCCTGCTCCCGGGGGCCGCGTGCACCAGCCTGGGCCTCCTCGGCCTGCGGGTCTTCTCGCAGCTGGTGTTCTCCCCGCTGATCGCCTCCAACGCAGTGACGTACGGCCCCTTCGGCACGCTCCTGGTCGTCCAGTCCTGGCTGGTCGGCGTGGGCTTCGTGGTCTACGGCGGTGCTCTCGTCGGCCGCCTCTTCCACGAGCACCTCGTACTGCGCCGCCTCCAGGAGACGGAGCTCGCGCAGGGCGGGGAGGCGTAGCTGCGGTCGGTCTGGCGGGCAGGCGGCTCAGCGGGCGGTCTGGGCTCCCGCCGCGCGCAGGGCCTCGGCCGTTCCCGCGTGTCCTCCCGACAGCGCCCGGTCCAGGGGGGTACGGCCCGCGCCCCGGTCCTCCCGGAGGTTCGGGTCCGCGCCCCGGGCGAGCAGCTCGTGCACGGTGTCGGTGTGGCCCCAGCAGGCTGCCGCGCACAACGGCGTGCCCTCCGTGCCGTGTCCGCTCTCGGTGTCCGGGCGGGCGCCGGCCGCCAGGAGGTGCCGGACCGCGCCGAGGGCTCCCTGAACGGTGGCCGCGTACAGGGGGGTGGTGCCCTCGGAGTCGGGCGTCTCCGGCTGGGCGCCGGCGTCCAGGAGGGCCCGGACCCGGGCGGTGCGTCCGCACGTCGCGGCGCCGACGAGCTGCCGCGCGAGCTTCTTCTGCCGTCGTCGGTTCATGCGGGCCGAGCGTAGTCGGCCGGTGGTTCAGGACGGATTCGAGAAGCGGTCGCGCAGGGTGCGCTTGAGGATCTTGCCGCTCGCGTTGCGCGGGAGCGCGTCCACGAAGAGGATCCGCTTCGGGGCCTTGAAGTGGGCCAGCTTCTCGCGGGCGTAGGCCAGGAGTTCCGCCTCCGTCACCCCGTCGCGCGGGACCACCACCGCCGTGACGGCCTCGATCCAGCGCTCGTCCGGCAGGCCGACCACCGCCGCCTCGGCCACGCCCGGATGGGTGTACAGCACGTCCTCGACCTGCCGGGAGGCGACCAGCACCCCGCCCGAGTTGATGACGTCCTTCACCCGGTCCACGACCGTGAAGTACCCCTCCGGATCGCGGACCGCCAGGTCGCCGGAGCGGAACCAGCCGTCCCGGAAGGCCTTCTTCGTCGCCTCCGCGTCGTTCCAGTAGCCCAGGCAGAGCTGCGGGGAGCGGTAGACCACCTCGCCCGCCGTGCCGTCCGGGACCTCGGCCCCGTCCTCGTCGACGATCCGCGCCTCCACGTGGTGGACCGGCCGGCCGCACGAGTCCATCCGCCCCTCGTGCTCCTCCGGCCGCAGCACGGTGGCCAGCGGGCCGATCTCGCTCTGGCCGAAGCAGTTGTAGAAACCGAGTCCGGGCAGCCGCGCCCGCAGCCGCTCCAGGACCGGCACCGGCATGATCGAGGCCCCGTAGTAGGCCTTCCGCAGGGCGGACAGGTCACGGACGGCGAAGTCCGCGAAGTCCGCGAAGTCCGCGAAGTCCGGATGGTTGGACAGCCCGATCCACACCGTCGGCGGCGCGAACAGGCTGTCCGCCTCCCCCGCCTCCACCAGGTCGAAGATCTCCTCCGCGACCGGGGCGTCCACGATCGTGTTCCGCGCTCCCACCGCCAGGTAGGGCAGCAGGAACACGTGCATCTGCGCCGAGTGGTACAGCGGCAGGGAGTGCACCGGCAGGTCGCCCTCCGCCAGGTCCAGGGCCGCGATCGCGCTCTCGTACTCGTGGCAGAGCGCCTCGTGCGTCATCATCGCCCCCTTCGGCAGGGCGGTGGTCCCGGAGGTGTAGAGCAGCTGCGCCAGCCGGGACGGGTCCCCGGAGCGAGCGAAGCCCCTGGACCCGTCCGCCACCGCCGCCACCGCGGGATCGGCCAGGTCGGCCAGGAAGGAGCCGGGCACGTCGCGCAGCGGACGTACGGCGAACCCGTCCGGGACCCGCCCGGCCAGGCCCGGGTCCGCCAGGACGAGCGCGCTCCCGGAGTTCTCCAGGATGTGCGCGAGGTCCTCCCCGGTGAGGTTCTGGTTGACGGGGACGTGCGTGAGCCCGGCCCGCGCGCAGGCGAGGAAGGCCAGGAGGTAGGCGTCGGAGTTGTGCCCGAAGGTCGCGACCCGGTCCCCCTCGGCCAGCCCGTAGCGCCCGCGCAGCACGGCCGCGCCGGTGGAGACGGCCGCGTCCAGTTCCGCGTAGGTCCAGGTCCGTTCGCGGTAGCGGACCGCGATCCGGTCCGGGACGCGCCGCGCGCTGTCGTGGAGCAGTCCGTCGACCGTGTTCTTCCGCACCGGGGTCATGGCGGGATCTTCGTCTGCGGGCACCGCCGGGGTCAATGACCCCGGCGGTGCGGTGGCCCGGCCGGAACACATCGGGATACCAAACGGCACGTTGACATGACGTCAGGTGGCCTGCATGAGTGTGGGGGCACACCAGCGCCACCCATCCGCACGGGCGATCGCGCCCGTCCGCAGGCTACTTGGGAGGTACGTTGCGCCATTTCCACGGACGCCGTCGCGCCCGCCCGCTCCTCCGCCGCACCGCCGTCGCCATCGCCGGCACCGCACTGCTCGCCGCCGTCGCGGCGGTCCCCGAGGCCGCCGCCCGGGACCAGGGCTCCGGCCCGTCCGGCGGCGGGCTGTCCGCCGTCATCCGCTACACCGAGAACGGGATCCCGCACATCCTGGCCCGGGACTACGCCCACCTCGGGTTCGGCACCGGCTGGGCGCAGGCCGCCGACCAGGTGTGCGTGCTCGCCGACGGGTTCCTGACCGTCTCCGGGGAGCGGTCGCGGTGGTTCGGCCCGGACGCGGTGCCCGACGGTTCGCTCTCCTCCGCCGCCGGGAACCTCTCCAGCGACCTGTTCTTCAAGGGGGTGCGCGATTCCGGCACCGTGGAGAAGCTGCTGGCCGTGCCCGCGCCGGCCGGACCCGGCAAGGAGGTCAAGGAGCTGATGCGGGGCTGGGCCGCCGGATACAACGCCTGGCTGGCCCAGAACGAGATCACCGACCCGGCCTGCAAGGGCGCCGGATGGGTGCACCCGGTCACCGCCACCGACGTGGCCGCCCGCGGCCTCGCCGTCTCGGTCCTCGGCGGCCAGGGCCGCGCCGTCGACGGCATCACCTCGGCGCGGCCCCCGGGTGCCACGGCCGCCCCGGGCTCCCCGGACCCGGCGGGCCCCGATCCGGCGGCCGCCGCGGAGGCGGCCCGGGAGTTCTTCGACACCACGCGCTACGACATGGGCTCCAACGCGGTGGCCTTCGCCGGCTCCACCACCGCGAACGGCTCGGGCCTGCTCCTCGGCAACCCGCACTATCCGTGGCAGGGCGGCCGCCGGTTCTGGCAGTCCCAGCAGACCATCCCGGGGGAGCTGAACGTCTCGGGCGGCTCGCTGCTCGGCACCGCCGTGGTGAACATCGGCTTCAACGAGAAGGTCGCCTGGAGCCACACGGTGGCCACCGGCACCCCCGTCAACCTGCACCAGCTGGCCCTCGATCCGGCCGATCCGACCGCCTATCTGGTCGACGGCAAGCCGGAGAAGATGACCACCCGCACCGTCAGCGTCCGGGTCGCGGGCGGCGCCCCGGTCGTCCGGACCCAGTGGTGGACCCGGTACGGCCCGGTCCTCTCCGGGCTCGGCGCCGGCCTGCCGCTGCCCTGGACCACGACCACCGCCTACGCACTGGCCGACCCCAACGCCGCCAACCTGCGCGGCTCCGACACGGCCCTGGCGATGGGCCGGGCCCGCTCGGTCGGCGGCATTCAGGACGCCCTGCGGCGCACCCAGGGCCTGCCCTGGGTCAACACGGTGGCCGCCGACTCGGCGGGCGGCACGCTCTTCACCCAGTCCCAGGTGCTCCCCCGGATCACGGACGAGCTCGCCGCGCGCTGCTCGACCCCGCTGGGCAGGGCCACGTACCCCTCCTCGGGGCTGGCGGTGCTGGACGGTTCGCGCGGCGACTGCGCGCCCGGTTCCGATCCGGACGCGGTCCAGTCGGGGATCTTCGGCCCGGGCAGGGCGCCGACGCTGCGCGACGCCGCGTACGCCGAGAACTCCAACGACAGCGCCTGGCTGGCCAACGCGGAGCGGCCGCTCACCGGCTACGAGCGGATCTGGGGCAATGTCGGGACTCCGCGCTCCCTGCGGACCCGGGGCGCCCTGGAGGACGTCTCGGCGATGGCCGGCCGGGGCGGGCTCACGGTGGCAGACCTACAGGAGCAGCAGTTCGCGAACCGGGTGCCGGCCGGTGATCTGGCGGCGGCCGACGCGGCGAAGGCCTGCGCTGCCCTGCCGGGCGGGACGGCCACCGGGTCCGACGGGGCCGCCGTGGACGTGTCGGCGGCCTGCGGGGTGCTGGCGGCCTGGGACCGGAAGGCCGATGTCACGAGCAGCGGTGCGCTGTTCTTCGACCGGTTCTGGCGGAAGCTGACCGCGAACACGGCGGCCAAGGACCTGTGGCTGGTGCCCTTCGACGCGGCCGATCCGGTGCGGACGCCCCGCACGCTCAACCGGGCGGCGCCCGGGATCGGGCGGGCCCTCGCCGACACGGTGACGGAGCTGGGGGCGGCGGGGATCGCCCCGGACTCCCCGCTGGGCGAGCACCAGTTCGTGGTGCGCGGCGGGCAGCGGCTGCCGGTGGGCGGCGGCACGGAGGCCCTGGGCGTCTGGAACAAGATCGAGGCTCCGTGGAACGCGGCCGCCGGCGGGTACCCGGAGGTCGTGCACGGCTCCAGCCACATCCAGGCGGTCGGCTGGGACGGGGGCCGCTGCCCGGTGGCGCGCACGCTGCTGACGTACGGCCAGTCCTCGAACCCGAATTCCCCGTACTCCGCCGACCAGACCCGGCTCTTCTCCCAGGAGCGCTGGGTGAAGGCACGGTTCTGCGAGCGGGACATCCTCACCTCGCCGCGGCTGAAGGTGGTCTGGCCGCGCGAGCGGCGCTGACCGGCGCGGCCCCGTACGACGGGCGCGCGTAGCCTGTCGTACGGGGCCTTCGCGTGCTCAGGGGCTGACGGCCAGGAAGAGGTACGCGGCCAGCAGCACGATGTGCACGCCGCCCTGGAGCAGCGTGGCGCGGCCCGGGACGATGGTGAGGGCGCTGACGACGACGGTCAGCGCGAGCAGCACCATGTGGACGGGTTCGAGCCCGAGCACCAGCGGCCCGGAGAGCCAGATCGTGGCGAGGGCGATGGCCGGGATGGTCAGGCCGATGCTCGCGATGGCCGAGCCGTAGGCGAGGTTGAGGCTGGTCTGCACCCGGTCGCGGCGGGCCGCCCGGACGGCGGCCAGGGTCTCGGGCGCCAGCACGAGCAGGGCGATGATCACACCGACCACGGCGTAGGGCAGGCCGAGGTCCGCGACTCCGCGCTCGATGGTCGGCGAGACGGCCTTGGCGTTTCCCACGACCGCGACGAGCGCGACGAGCAGCAGCCCCAGGCTGATCAGGGCGGCGCGGGCGGTGGGCGGCTCGGCGTGCTCGTCGTCCTCGCCCGCCGCCGCGGCGGCGGCCGCCTGCGCGGCCTCCTTGCGGATCCGCTTCGTGTCGACGGGCAGGAAGTAGTCGCGGTGGCGGACCGTCTGGACGGCGACGAACAGGCCGTAGAGGGCGAGCGAGGCGGTGGCCGCGAAGGCGAGCTGGGCCGTGGAGAACTCGGGGCCGGGCTTGGTGGTGGTGAAGGTCGGCAGGACGAGGCTGAGTACGGCGAGCGTGGCGACGGTGGCCAGGGCGGCGCCGGAGCCCTCGGCGTTGAAGACGGCGACGCGGTTGCGCAGGGCCCCGACCAGCAGGGACAGCCCGACGATGCCGTTGCACGTGATCATGACGGCGGCGAAGACGGTGTCCCGGGCGAGGGAGGAGGTCTTGCTCCCGCCGTCGGCCAGCAGGGTGACGATGAGGGCCACTTCGATGACGGTGACCGCGACGGCGAGCACGAGCGAGCCGAAGGGTTCGCCGACCCGGTGCGCCACGACCTCGGCGTGGTGGACCGCCGCCAGGATGGCGCCCGCCAGGCAGAGGGCGACCAGGGCCACGGCGAGCGTGGGCAGGTCGCGTCCCCAGCTGAAGGCCAGCGCGACGAGGGCCACCACGGGGACCACGACGGTCCAGTCGGTCAGGGGGGATCTGTGCGTTGCCGTACTCATATCAGCCAACTTGCCAGAACTATGCCGTCTGTGCGGAGCAACAGCCGCCTTCACGCCCCTGACGTGGCACTTCTCACGAAACTCCGGGCGTGGCGGACGGAAGGGACGGGCCGGCCCCGCAGGGCCGGCCCGGTCCTCACATCGCGCGCTCGTGGCCCTCCCAGTACGGCTCGCGCAGGCGGCGCTTGTACAGCTTGCCGTTGGGGTCGCGGGGCATCGTCTCGATGAAGTCCACGGTCTTGGGCCGCTTGTACCCGGCCAGTTGCCGCTCGCAGTGGTTCAGGATCTCCGCGGCCAGGGCGTCGCTCGCCGCGAAGCCCTCGGCCGGTTCGATGACCGCCTTGACCTCCTCGCCCCAGGAGGGGTGCGGGATGCCGAAGGCGGCTGCGTCCGCGACCGCCGGATGGGTGAGCAGCGCCGATTCGATCTCGGCCGGGTAGATGTTCACCCCGCCCGAGATGATCATGTCGATCTTCCGGTCGCGGAGGAAGAGGTAGCCCTCCTCGTCCATCAGGCCGAGGTCCCCGACGGTGAAGAAGTCGCCGATGCGGTTCTTCTTCGTCTTGCCCTCGTCCTTGTGGTAGCTGAAGCCGCCGGTGTTCATCTTGATGTAGACGGTGCCGAGTTCCCCGGCGGGCAGCCGCTCGCCGTCGTCGTCGAAGATGGCGAGCTCGCTGATCGGCCAGGCCTTGCCGACGGTTCCGGGCTTCTTCAGCCAGTCCTCGGCCGTCGCGAAGGCGCCGCCGCCCTCGCTGGCCGCGTAGTACTCCTCCACGCACCGGCCCCACCAGTCGATCATCGCCCGCTTGACGTGGTCGGGGCAGGGCGCGGCGCCGTGGATGGCGTGCCGCATGGAGGAGACGTCGTACGCGTCCTTCGTCTCCTGCGGGAGGGCGAGGAGCCGGTGGAACTGGGTCGGGACCATGTGGGTGTGCGTGCAGGCGTGGCCGTCGATCAGGCGCAGCATCTCCTCGGGGGTCCACTTGTCCATCAGGACGAGCGGGTGCCCGATGTGCAGGGCCGCGGCCGCGAACTGCAGAACGGCCGTGTGGTAGAGCGGGGAGCACACGAGGTGGACGTTGTCGTCGAAGGCGCGGATGCCGAAGATGCCGAGGAAGCCGCCGAGGTACGTCTCCTCCGGGAGCTTGCCGGGCAGCGGACGGCGGATGCCGCGCGGCCGGCCGGTGGTGCCGGAGGTGTAGTTCATGACCCAGCCGAGCGTGCGGTCGGCGGGGGCGCTGTCCGGCTGCCCGTCGAGCAGTTCGCCGTACGAGCGGAAGCCCGCGACCGCTCCGACCGCGTACCGGTGGCTCGCGGGCAGGCCCGCCTCGTCGGCCGCGGCGGTGGCGGCGTCGGCGAACCGTTCGTGGGCGACGAGGACCTTGGCTCCGGAGTCGGAGACGATCCAGGCGATCTCGGGGCCGACGAGGTGGTGGTTGACCGGGACCAGGTAGAACCCGGCCTGGGAGGCGGCCAGGTAGGCCGTGAGGAACTCGACGCTGTTGGGGAGGACGACGGCGAAGACGTCCCCCCGTTCCAGGCCGGCGGCGCGCAGGCCGTGGACGAGCCGGTTGACGTCGGCGTGCAGCCGGGCTGCGGACCAGGTCTCGCCCTCGGGGGTGACGAGGACGGTGCGCTCGGGGTCGGCGACGGCCTGGGCCCAGAAGCCGTTGGGGGGTGTGTCGGTCATCTTGTCCACTCCTCGGAGCCTCAGGCCCGGCCGGCGATGCGGGTGATGCGGTCGATGGCGCGCTCGAAGCCGCTGGTGAGGTCGTCGAAGACGGCCTGCACGCTGCGTTCGCTGTTCATCCGGCCGACGATCTGCCCGACGGGGGTGCCGAGCAGCGGCTGGATCTCGTACTTCTGGATGCGGGACACGGCCTCCGCGACGAGGAGTCCCTGCAGGGGCATCGGCAGTGCGCCGGGGCCCTCCGGGTCGTCCCAGGCGTCGGTCCACTCGGTGCGCAGCTGCCGGGCGGGCTTGCCGGTCAGCGCGCGGGAGCGGACGGTGTCGCCGGATCCGGCGGAGAGGAGCTTCTCGGTGAGGGCGCGGGAGTGCATGTCCGCCTCGGTGGTGGTCAGCCAGAGGGATCCGAGCCAGGCGCCCTGGGCGCCGAGGGCCAGTCCGGCGGCGATCTGCTCGCCGCTGCCGATGCCGCCGGCGGCGAGCACCGGGAGCGGGGCCACGGCCTCGACCACCTCGGGCACCAGCACCATGGTGGCGATGTCTCCGGTGTGGCCGCCCGCCTCGTAGCCCTGGGCGACGACGACGTCGATGCCGGCCTCGGCGTGCCGGCGGGCGTGCTTGGCGCTGCCGGCGAGGGCGGCGACGAGGACGCCGTGTTCGTGGGCGCGCGCGATGACGTCGGCGGGCGGGGAACCCAGGGCGTTGGCCAGGAGTTTGATGGGGTAGTCGAAGGCGACGTCGAGCTGGTTGCGGGCGACCTGCTCCATCCAGCCGGTGATGCGCCAGCCGGAGGCCTCGCCGTCCGGCAGTTCGGGTACGTGGTGCTTGGCGAGGGTGTCGCGGACGTACTCCCGGTGCGCGGCCGGGATCATCGCCTCGATGTCGGCCTCGCTGACGCCGTCGACGGCCTTCTTCGCGGGCATGACCACGTCGAGCCCGTAGGGCTTGCCGTCGGTGTGCTCCTGCATCCAGTCGAGGTCGCGCTTCAGGTCGTCGGGGGCGGTGTAGCGGACCGCCCCGAGCACCCCGAACCCGCCGGCGCGGGTGATGGCAGCGGCCACGGCCGGGAAGGGCGTGAAGCCGAAGATGGCGTGCTCTATTCCCAGTTTTCTGCTCAGCTCCGTCTCCATGGGCGGCAGGATGCCGCAGCCCGGCCGCCGAGGGAAGGGGTTTTCTGATGCAGCGTCAGATTCTTTGCCGGCCCGTCGCCGCGGGGCCCGCGTCGTGAGCGGGCAGATACTCGGGAGGGCACGGTGGCGGACGGGAGGACCGGTCATGAAGACACGACGGGCAGCCGGGATCGACGGTGGCACGAACGGCGACACGAAGGGCTCCGGCACGACGGACTCCGGGGCAACGGACTCCGGCACGACGGACTCCCACACGACCGGTACGTCGGACTGCATCCCGACCGACGCGACCGGCACGACCGGCACGACGGAGCCCGACGCCGCCGGCAGCGGGCGCGGGCTCTCCCGGCGGCGGCTCGGGGCGCGGCTGCTGGCGCTGGGCGGCGTGCTCGTGCTCCAGGCCGCGCTGCCCGGGGCCGCGGGGGCCTCCGGGGGGCCCGCCGAGCGGCGCGCGCTCCAGGGACTGCGGCTGCGGTACGGGTCCGCCCGCCAGGCCGGGCTGCTGGAGAAGCACCTCGAAGGGGTGGCGGACGAGGCCCGGCGCTTCCTCGGCCCCTCCCCCGAACACCCTTACTACGCCGGGGCCGTGGTCCTCGCCGGCCGGGGCCGCACCGTGGCGCTGCACCGGGCGATGGGCGACGCGGTCCGGTACGCCGACTACGACGGCCGCACCGACCGGGTCCGCGAGTTCCCGGCGGCGCAGCGGATCGCGATGGCCGAGGACACGGTCTTCGACCTGGCCTCCCTCTCGAAGCTGTTCACCTCCCTGCTGGCCGTGCAGCAGATGGAGCGGGGCCGCCTGGAGCTGGAGGCGCCGGTGAACCGCTACCTGCCGGAGTTCACGGGCGGGGGCAAGGAGGCGGTCACCGTACGCCAGCTCCTCACGCACACCTCGGGGCTGCGGTCCTGGGCCCCCTTCTACCAGGAGCCCACCCGAGCCGGTCAGTTGAGGCTGCTGTGGTCGGTGAGGCCCCAGGAGACCCCGGGGACGGTCTACCGCTACTCCGACCTGAACCTCATCGCCCTCCAGCTGCTCCTGGAACGGATCACCGGTCACACACTGGACCTCCTGCTCCAGGACGAGATCACCGCTCCGCTCGGGATGCACCGCACTCGTTACAACCCACCGCTCTCCTGGCGCCGGGTCACGGCCGCCACCGAGGTGCAGCGCCCGCCCTGGTCCGGGCTGGACCGCGGGCTCGTCTGGGGCGAGGTCCACGACGAGAACGCGTACGCGCTCGGCGGCGTCGCCGGCCACGCCGGGGTCTTCGGCACCGCCTGGGACCTGGCGATCCTCGCCCGCACCCTCCTCGACGGCGGGGTCTACGCCGGCAAGCGCATCCTGCGCCCCGCCTCCGTCGAGCTCCTCTTCACCGACTACAACACCGCCTTCCCCGGCGACGACCACGGACTGGGCTTCGAGCTCTACCAGCACTGGTACATGGGCGCCATGGCCACCCCGCACTCCGCCGGCCACACCGGCTTCACCGGCACCTCCCTGGTCCTGGGCCCCTCCACGGACTCCTTCCTGATCCTCCTGGGCAACTCCGTCCACCCCGTGCGCACATGGCGCGCCGGCAGTGCGCCCCGCGTCGCCACCGGCAACCGTTTCGCGCGCGCCGTCCCCGTCCGGACGAAGCACGGCGGCCCGGCCTGGTACTCCGGCATGGAGACCGGCGGCTCGGGCACCCTGACCCTCCCGCCCCTCACCCCCGCCACGGGCGCCGCCCGGCTGCGCTGCGCGGTGTGGTGGGACACCGTGCCCGGCGAGGGAGTACTGCACCTGGAGGCCTCCGCCGACGGGCAGGCCTGGGAGCCGCTCCCCTTCACCACCGTCCGCACCACCGGCGGAGCCGCCGAACAGTGGCCGCGGGGCTCCGTCTCCGGCTGGTCGGGCCGCATCTGGCACCGCCTCGAAGCCCCGCTCGCCGACTGGGCCGGCCGCGAGGTCCGCCTCCGCTTCCGCCACACCGCGCAGGGCCGCTACGTGGGCCGCGGGGCCTACGTCGACGTCCTGCGCGTCTCGGAGCCCTCCCACCTCCTCTTCGCCGAGGACCGCCCCGCGGACGCCGCCCGCATCGAGGCGACGGGCTGGACCCGCTCGGCGGACTGAGGGCCGCTCGCGCCACCGGGACGGCGCCTGGCACCGCGGGCTCGACCGGCAAGATCCGAAAGAGACGGCCTAGGCGAGGGCCGCGTCGATCATCCGGCGGGCCACGGCCGTCAGTTCGGCCGGGTCGGGGGCCGGGCGGGTGCGGGCGAGCGCGCCCGCGAGGCGGTCGTAGAGGAGGCCGTCGGCCCAGGCGACCAGGAGTTCGGCGGACTCGGCCGGCCGGGCCGCACCGAGTGCCGCGAGGATCGCCGCGGCCCGGTCCCGCGAGCCCTGGCCGGCCCGGTGGAGTTCCGTGGCCAGCTCCGGGTTCCGTGCGGCCTCCAGGCTCAGCTCGAAGCGCGCCAGTTGCCGGGATCGCCCCGCGGTCAGCCAGCGGTACAGCAGCGCGGCGACCGCCGCCGCGGCGGCGTCCCGGTCCACCGCCGCCGCGGGCGCGGGCACCGCTCCCCCGTCGAAGTCGCCGAGGTCCAGCTCGGCCAGCCGCGCGTAGCAGGCGCCGATCAGCGCCGTCCTCGTACGGAAGTAGTACGAGGTACTGCCCGCCGGAAGCCCTGCCGCCCCGTCGACCGCCCGGTGGGTCAGGCCCCTCAGCCCGGCGGCGGCCACGAGGTCGATCGCGCTGTCCGCGATGAGGGTTCTGCGGTCGCTTCCGCGCTCGGGGGAACTCATGGCGCCACTCTACAGGTGTAGAGTGGCGATCGAGCCGCACTCTACACCTGTAGAGGGCATGGGGAGCGAGGGAGGACCTGCCATGACGCGACGTCATGCGGTGGTCGCGGGTGCGGGGATCGGCGGACTCTCGGCGGCGGTGGCCCTGCACCGTCGCGGCTGGGAGGTCACCGTCTGCGAACGCGCGGCGGGACCGTCCGCCGTCGGCGCGGGCATCGTCCTCGCCCCCAACGCCCTGCGCGCCTTCGACGCGATCGGTTTCGACGCGGCCCGCGCGACAGGGGACGCCGCCCCGGCCGCGATGGACCTGCGCCGCCCCGACGGCCGCCTGCTGAGCCGCGCCGACGGCGCCGCGCTGACCACCCGGTACGGCAGGCCCCCGATCGCCGTGTACCGCCCGACCCTCACCGCCGCCCTGGCCGCCGCGCTGCCCGAGGGCGCCCTCCGGTACGGCACGGCGGTGAGCGCCGTCGACGATCCGGACGGCAAGCCGGTCGTCCGCACCTCGGCCGGCCCCCTCACCGCCGATCTCGTCATCGCCGCCGACGGCATCCACAGCCCGATCCGCCACCAGTACTTCCCGGCCCATCCCGGTCTGCACCACAGCGGGGAGACCGCCTGGCGGACCGTCCTCCCGGCCGGCGGACCGCCCGTGCGCGCCGCCGCCGAAACCTGGGGCCGCGGCGAGCGCTTCGGCGTCGTCCCGCTCGCCGACGGCCGCGTGTACCTCTACGCCACCGCGGTCGTCCCCGAGGGCCACCGGCCCGCCGACGTCCGCGGCGAACTCCTGCGCCGCTACGGCAGCTGGCACGACCCGGTCCCCGCCCTGCTGGAACGGATCGACCCGGCAGCCGTGCTCCAGCACGACCTGTACGACCTGGCCGCCCCGCTCCCCCGGTTCCATCGGGGCCGCCTCGCGTGGCTCGGCGACGCGGCGCACGCCATGACCCCCAACCTCGGCCAGGGCGGATGCCAGGCCGTCGAGGACGCCGCCGTCCTCGCCCACCTCCTGGAGGGGGCCGACGTCCCGGCAGCCCTGGCCGCCTACAGCGAATCCCGTTGCGCCCGCACCGACGCCCTGCGCATCCGCTCCCGCCGCGCGGGCCGGGTGGCCGCCCTCAGGAACCCCCTCGCGGTGGCCGCCCGCGACCTCGCCGTCCGCGCCACCCCGGCCCGCGTCACGCGGCGCGCCCTGGACGACCTGTTCGCCTTCGACGGATCGGGGCAGACGGTATAGAGCGCAAGGGGCCGGCCGTGCCCTGAGGCGCCCACGCTCGTTGTTGTGGTTCGTTGACCGTTCAACACGAAGGCAGGCGAGTCCATATGACCGACATCGACTGGGACAACCCGATCGACCCCAAGCCGGGCTGGACCCTTGATCACGTCAAGCTCTACGTCGGTTCGGGCGGGACCGAGGGGCAGTACTGGAACAACACCCAGACCCTGCTGCTCACCACCATCGGCCGCAAGTCCGGGAAGCCGGTGCGGACCCCGCTCATCTACGGCGAGGACGACGGGCGCTACCTCATCGTCGCCTCCAAGGGCGGCGACCCCGCGGACCCGCTCTGGTACCGGAACCTCAGCGAGCACCCCGAGGTCCGGGTGCAGGTCGGCCCCAAGGTCACGCAGGGCGTCGCGCGGACGGCCACGCCCGAGGAGCGCGCCGCGTTCTGGCCATTGATGGTGAAGCACTGGCCCTCGTACGACGAGTACCAGACCAAGACCAGCCGGGAGATCCCGATCGTCGTGATCGACCCCGTCGGCTGACACCGGCCCCGTTGACCGACGGGGCGCCGGGGCGCCGGGGCGCGTCAGTGCCCCAGCACCGCCATCGCCGCGTTGTGGCCGGGTACCCCGCTGACGCCGCCGCCGCGGACCGCCCCCGCGCCGCACAGCAGTACGTTGCGGTGGGCGGTCTCCACGCCCCACCGGCCGCCGCCCCCAGCGGAGTCCGCGTACGGCCAGGACAGGTCCCGGTGGAAGATGTGGCCGCCGGGCAGGCGCAGTTCGCGCTCCAGGTCGAGCGGGGTCTTGGCCTCGATGCACGGGCGGCCGTCGGCGTCGAAGGCCAGGCAGTCGGTGAGCGGTTCGGCCAGGTGGGTGTCGAGCTGGGCGAGGGTGGCCGTGAGGAGCACCTCGCGCGCCCCCTGGTTGTCCTTTTCGAACAGCCGCGCCGGGGCGTGCAGTCCGAAGAGGGTCAGGGTCTGGTAGCCCTGCTCCGCCAGCTCGGGGCCCAGGATCGTCGGATCCGTCAGCGAGTGGCAGTAGATCTCCGAGGGCGGTACGGAGGGCAGTTCACCGGCGGCCGCCTCCGCGTGGGCCCGGGCGAGCTGCTCGTACCCCTCCGCGATGTGGAAGGTGCCGCCGAAGGCCTCGCGCGGGTCCACGGAGGTGTCCCGCAGCCGGGGCAGGCGGTTCAGCAGCATGTTGACCTTGAGCTGGGCGCCCTCGGGGGCCGGCTGCGCCGGTTCCTCCCCGAGGAGTTCGGCCAGCGTCCGCGGCGAGGCGTTGACGAGCACCACCCGGCCGGCGACCCGGCCCTCGCCCGTCGCCGTACGGAAGGTCACCTCGGCCGGGGCGGTCGTGCCGTCCGTGTCGATGCGCAGCGCCTCGTGCCCGGTGGCGATCTCCGCCCCGGCGGCCAGCGCGGAGGCGGCGAGGGCGTCGGTGAGCGCGCCCATGCCGCCGACGGGGACGTCCCAGTCGCCGGTGCCGCCGCCGATGACGTGGTAGAGGAAGCAGCGGTTCTGGGCCAGGCCCGGGTCGTGGGCGTCGGCGAAGGTGCCGATCAGGGCGTCGGTGAGGACCACCCCGCGCACCAGGTCGTCGGCGAACTCCCGCTCGACGGCCCGGCCGATCGGCTCCTCGAACAGCATCCGCCAGGCCGCCTCGTCGTCGAGCCGCGCCCGCAGCTCGGCGCGCGTGGGCAGCGGTTCGGTCAGCGTCGGGAAGAGCCGTTCGGCGGCCCGCCCGGTGGTCCCGTAGAAGGCGCGCCAGCTCTCGTACTCGCGGTCCGAGCCGGTCAGCCGCGCGAAGGACTCCCGGGTGCGCGCCTCGCCGCCGCCGACGAGGAGTCCGCCGGGGCGTCCGGAGCGCTCGACGGGGGTGTACGAGGAGACCGTGCGCCTGCGCACCGCGAAGTCCAGCCCCAGCTCGCGCACGATCTTCGCCGGGAGCAGCGAGACGAGGTAGGAGTAGCGGGAGAGGCGGGCGTCTACGCCCGGGAACGGCCGGGTGGACACGGCGGCCCCGCCGGTGCGGGCGAGCCGCTCCAGGACCAGGACCGATCGGCCGGCCCGGGCCAGGTAGGCGGCGGCGACGAGGCCGTTGTGGCCCCCGCCCACGATCACCGCGTCGTACACGTCGTGCCCGAAGCCCCGCGAGGTCGTCATGGCTCTTGGTAACACACCTGGCCCAGCCGCTCCAGACAGTGCGCCTCGTCGGCGTGGGCGGCGACCGTGTCCGGATGGCCGTCGCCGAGCGAGCGTTCGCGGATGCCGGAGAGGTCCCGGTAGACCGGCAGCGCCTGGTCCCAGCGTCCCAGCCGGCCGAGCCCGACGGCGAGTTCGCGGCGGCTGACCAGGGTGTCGGGGTGTTCGGCGCCGAGGGTGCGGGCCCGTGCCTCGCCCACCTCCCGGGCTTCGGCGACCGCTTCCTCCCAGCGCTCCAGGCGCCCGAGGTTCACCCCGAGGACGTGCCGGGCCCGCAGGGTCTCCGGGTCGGCGGCCCCGTAGGCGCGGGTGCGGTCGCGGACCAGGTCCCGGAACAGGTCCAGGGCCTCGGCCGAGCGCCCGGTCCGGCCGAGCGCGATCCCGGCCTCGTAGCGCGCGGCCAGGGTGTCGGGGTGGTCGCGGCCGAGCACCCGCTCCCGTACGGCGGCGATGTGCCGGAAGGCCTCCAGGGCTTCCTCCCAGCGTTCCAGGCGGCCCAGCGCGTACGCCACCTCGTACCGGGTCAGCAGCGTGTCCGCGTGCTCCGCACCCAGGACGGCCGCCCGGTCGGCGGCCACCTCGGCGGCGGCGGCGTGGGCCTCGGCGAAGCGGCCGAGGGCGCCCAGCGCGCAGGCCAGGTTGTGCCGGCAGCGCAGTGCGTCGGGGTGGATCCGGCCCACGGTCCGCTCCCGGGCGGCGAGCACCGCGCGGTAGCCCTCGTACGCCTCCTGGTGGCGGCCGAGCAGGCCCGTCTCGTACGCCGCCTCCTGCCGCGCGGCCAGGGTGTCCGGGTGGTCGGCTCCGAGCACCCGGGCGCGTCCTTCGGCGACGGCCGCGTACCCGGCGAGGGCCTCTTCGGTTCGGCCGGCCCGGCTGAGGGCGAAGGCCCGCGTATGGCCGGCGTCGAGCGCGGCCGGGCTCGTGGGGGCGGGGCGGGGGCCGTGCGGGAACCCGTAGGCGGCGGTGAGCCGGGGGTCCTCGGCCGGACGGGGGCGTAGGACGGTCGGCGCGGGTGCGGCGGCGGACGCGGAGGCGGAAGTATGCGCAGGCGGGGGAACGGTGCCGGAGGCGGCCCCGGCGGCCGTCCGCTGCTCCCCGCTCGTGCGGGCGGCGGTCCAGGACCCGGTGAGCACGGCCCACTCCCCGCTAGCGGGGCGGGCCTCGAGGCCCGCCCGGCGTCCGGCGGTCATCCCGCCGGCCCACGCGGGCAGCGGCGGGTGCGCTCCGGTCGCCGCCCCGGGGCCGAGCCGGGCCTCGACGAGCTGCCGGTGCAGGTGGCGGGCGTCGCCCGGCCGGTCCTCCGGGCACTTGGCGAGCAGGTCGAGCACCAGCCGCTCGAAGGAGGCGGGCAGTTCGGGGCGGTGCTCGCGCAGCGGCACGGGCGCGGTGTCGCGGTGGCCGACCAGTACGGACCAGGAGTCGCCGAGGTCGAAGGGCGGGGCTCCGGTGGCGATCTCGTACAGGACGCAGCCGAGGGAGTAGAGGTCGCTGCGGTGGTCCACCTCGCCGCCCGCGATCTGCTCGGGCGACATGTAGTGCGGGGTGCCCATGGCCATGCCGCCGCCGGTGAGCTTGGCGGTGAAACCGATGTCGGCGGCCAGCCGGGCGATGCCGAAGTCGCAGATCTTCACCGTGCCGTCGGTGAGCCGCATGATGTTGGCGGGCTTCAGGTCGCGGTGGACCACGCCCTGGTCGTGGGTGTAGCCGAGGGCGGCCGCCATCTGCTCGGCGATGTCGACGACCACGTCCACGGGGAGCGGGCGCGCGTCGTTGTCCTCCAGGAGCTGGCTGAGATTGCGGCCTTCGAGGAGCTCCATGACGAGGTAGAGGGGACCGCCGGCCGCGCTGTCGTCGCCGAAGTCGTGGACGACGGTGACGCCGCGGTGCTGGAGGGAGGCGGCGACGCGCGCCTCGCGGCGGAACCGCTCGCGCAGCACCTGGGTGAAGTGGGTGTCCTGCTCGGGCCCGATGGGCTTGAGGCATTTGACGGCGACCTGCCGGCCCAGCGACTCGTCGCGGGCCCGCCACACCTCGCCCATGCCGCCGCGGCCGATGAGATCGAGCGACCGGTACCGGCCGTGGATCAGTCTGGACTCCGCCATGTCTTGAAGTCGCCCCCGTGTGTCGTGCTACGCCCTCCCCGGCCGGTCCAGTATGGCCGCTGATGTACGCAGTGTGTACGGCGCGGGGCGGCTCCCGGGGCCCATGCGGCGCATCGCTTTCAAGATGTGACCTGGAGGCAGCTGCCAGCGCAGACCTGCGGGAATGCTGCGCAGCAGGGTACCGGTGAGGCGCAGGCGGCGGGTAACGCTGCGCGGGGCCGGTGCGGGGCGGCCGTACAGCTGGTGCGCCCAGCCCGGGAGGGATCCGTAGGCGAGGGCGGCGAGCGGGCGCCACGCCAGGTTTCGGCCAGGGACGAGGAGGGGGTGGATGGGCGGGGCGCACAGGAAGGCATCGACGGCGCGGGCGTCGGGTCCGGCGGCGAGTTCGGGGCGGATCCGCTCGAAGTAGGCGGCGAGGGACGCGGTGTCTCCCGGTACCCCGGACGGGTCGAGGCCGACGAGGCGCGCGTTGACGCGGTTTTCGGCCACGTAGCGGTCCGCCTGGGCGGGGGTGAGCGGGACCCCGGAGCGGCGCAGGACGTGCAGGAAGCTGTCGATCTGGGCGCAGTGGATCCAGAGCAGCAGCTCGGGTTCGTCCACGCGGAACCGGGTGCCGGTGGCCGGATCCGTCGCCGACAGCATGGTGTGGATCTTGCGGACGCGGGCTCCGGCCCGCTCGGCGGCCTCGGTGGTGCCGTAGGTGACGGTGCCGACGAAGTCGGCGGTGCGCAGCAGGCGCCCCCAGGCGTCGCCCCCGCCGTTCTCCCCGCTGAAGGCGGAGCTGTTCTCCATGACCCCGCGGACCGCGCGCGGGTGCAGGGCCTGGAGGTAGAGCGCGCGGACCCCGGCGATCCACATGACCGGGTCGCCGTGGCACTGCCAGGTCACGGAGCCGGGGCCGTAGAGCCCCGGATCGGGGCGTGCGTTCTCGTCCATGTCCGGCTCCTCCCCCGTCGCCCGCCCCGGTACGCCGGGCCGGCCGGGCGGGCCTCGTTCTGGACCTGATGGGCCCTTCCAGCATTCCACCGAACAGCCGCCCGCACGCACGTGCGCCACACTAGGCTTTCCCGTCGGCGGACCGCACCCGCCTCCCCTCGGGACGCGGAGGCACGGTCATGCGTACGGGAAGCACGGGACGTACGGGATCTACCGGATCCACGGAGAGTGCGGGATCCACGGCACGTACGGGGGCCACGGGACGTACGGGGTCCACGGAAAGTGCGGGACAGCTCGAAGGGCAGGTCGCCGTCGTCACCGGCGGTTCGGCCGGCATCGGTCTGGCGACGGCCCGGCGCTTCGTGGCGGAGGGCGCCCGGGTCTTCGTCACCGGCAGGCGGCCGGCGGAACTGGCCGCGGCGGTCCGCGAGCTCGGCCCGGGGGCCGTGGCCGTCCGCGGTGACGCCGCCGACGTCGCGGACCTGGACCGGCTCTACGCTGCCGTCGCCGCCGCGGGCTGCGAGGCGATCGACGTGCTGGTGGTGAACGCGGGCGGCGGCCCGCCCGGCGGCTTCGCCGAGTTCACCGAGGAGCAGTTCGACGCCACCTCGGACCTCAATTTCCGGGGCGCCTTCTTCACCGTCCAACGGGCCCTGCCGCTGCTCCGCGACGGCGCCTCGGTCGTCCTGCTGGGCTCGGTCGCCGGTTCCTCGGCGTCCACGCGGTACGGGGTGTACGCCGCCACGAAGGCGGCCGTACGGTCCCTCGCGCGCAGCCTTGCCCTGGAGCTCGCGGGGCGCGCGATCCGGGTCAACACCCTCAGCCCCGGCCCGATCGACACCCCGGCCCTGGCCGGCGCCCCCGCCGAGGTACGCGAACGGGCGACGGCCGGGGTCCCGCTCGGCCGGGCCGGACGCCCCGAGGAGGTGGCCGCGGCGGCCCTGTTCCTCGCCTCGCGGGAGAGCAGCTTCATCACCGGGATCGAACTCTGCGTGGACGGCGGGGCGGGCCAGGTCTGAGCTCCGGCGGTGTGCCGGAGCCGGGTGCGGCGGCTTCTCAGCCGGCGGCCGGTGCCGACGCGGATGCCGCTGCCGGTGCCGGTGTGAATTCCACGCGCAGGGACTTCGGTCCGCGGGTGAAGACGCCCTCGGCGGCCGGGTCGTACCCGGCCGCCGGCCGCAGGCCGGGCATCGCGTCGAGGAGCTGGTCGACGGCGATCTCCACCTCGGTCTTGGCCAGCAGCGCACCGACGCAGAAGTGCCGTCCGAGCGCGAACGCCAGGTGGTCCGCGGCAGCCGAGAAGGCGTTGGTCGCCGTCAGGTCGTCGCGGAAGAGGTCGAAGGCGTCGGGGTCCTTGTAGCGGCCGGGGTCACGGTTGGCCGCGCCGATCAGGCAGGTCACGGTGGATCCGGCCGGGATGGTGCCGCCGCTCACGGTCACGTCGGCGGCGGTCTGCCGCATGATCATCTGGACCGGCGGGGTGTGCCGCAGGGTCTCCGCGAAGGCACGGTCGATCAGTCCGCGGTCGCGCCGTACGGCGGCGAGCTGGTCGGGGTTGGCCAGGAGGTTCGCGAAGAGGCCCGCCACGGCCTTGTCGGTGGTTTCGGCGCCGGCCGTGAGGAGGAGGCTGCAGAAGGCCTTGATGTCCTCGTCGCTCATGCTGACCCCGTCGACCTCCGCCGTGCAGAGCGCGGACAGCAGGTCGTCCCCGAGGTTCTCCCGCCGGTTCCTGATGACCGGCAGCATGTAGGCGGCGAACTCGGCCTGGGCGCGCGCGCCTTCGGCCGCCTGTTCCGGGTCCCCGGACAGATTGCCGGTGAACGCCACGAAGGCCCGGTACCAGCCGCCGAGGGCCTGCTGACCGGAGCGGTCCAGTCCGAACATGTCGGCGATGACCGAGATGGGGAAGAGGGAGGCGAACCCGCTCACCAGGTCGACGGACCCGGAGTCGCGGAAGGCGGCGATCAGTTCGCGGGCGTTGCGCTCGATGATCGGGACGACCTGGTCCCGGAGCGCGTTGCCGCGGAAGGCCGGGGCGACCAGGGCGCGGCGCGACGCGTGTTCGCGGCCGCTCATCTGGATGAGGGTCCTGCCGTGCACGGGCTCGGCCTGCCACGCGTAGTTGTCCGTGGTGAAGAGCCCCTCCTTGTCCTTGAATGCCCGCGAGACGTCCTCGTAGCGCGAGAGCAGCCAACTCTGCGTCCCCTTGTGCCAGAAGAGCGGCGCCTCCTCCCGCAGGGCCCGGTAGACCGGATAGGGATTCTCCGCGAACTCCTGCGAGAGGATGTCCGGGATCTCGTGCGCGGCGGTCATGGTGTTCCCCCATCGGCTCGGCCTGGCGGCTGTCCTGAGGTGCCACGGCCCCCGTCGGTGCGGGGAACCGGTCGTGCTGCCACAACGCTCTGTGCGTACGCCTTCCAGGAAACCGCACACCGTCCGAGGCCGCCAGGCCTTGAAGTGCCGCGGGCCGGGGCGGTCTTGGCCGCCCCGGCTCGCGTTCACCCGCCCGGTCGCTCGAAACGGCGCACGAAGCGGCGTACGAAGCGGGCGCCGCAGCCGGGACACTCGTCGGTCACCACGTCCACCGTGCCCGTGGAACAGTCGTCCGCGCGTACGCGGTCGCTGATCCACGGGCCCTGCGCCCCGCACTCGGGGCACACGGGCGCGGACAGGTCCGCCGCCCGGCTCACCACTGCCTCCCGGCTCACCGCCTCCCGCCCGTGCCCGAGCCCATGCCCGAGCCCGAGCCCGCTCCCAGGCCCGCGAGACCCGCCAGGGCCGGCAGCACCAGCCACAGCTGCTCCTGCGCGACCGGCGAGGTCACCAGGACGACGCCCAGCACCAGAACGGCCAGGAAGGCCACGCTCAGGCGCCTCAGATCGATCTTCAGTTCCATCAGCACGTCCGTCTCCTCTGCTCCGCGTCCGCCGACTCCACGGCCTGTTCCGAGTGTGCGAGCGGCTCCGCACCCCGGCAATGGCCACGGGCTTTCACCGACAAACCGCGCCAATGCCACCCGCCGACTGGTGAACTTCCGTGACACCAACGGACAATGACGGTCCCTCAGTAGCGTTTCGCGTCACCCTCGGGAGTTGACACATGACCGACCGGCCGAAGCACCCGGAGCAGCTCGCCTTCGCCGCCGAACTGCGCGAGCTGCGCCGCTCGGCCCCCAGGAAGCCGACGGAGGAGGCGCTGGCCCGCGCGGTGGGGTGCGCCCGGAGCACGGTGTCCGCCTTCCTGAACGGCCACCGCTTCCCCTCCTGGGAAAGCGCCTCGGGTCTGGTCAAGGCGTGCGGCGGCGACCCGGCCGGCTGGCACGAGCGCTGGCTGCGGGCATCGCGCGCGATCGAGGAGCGCAAGAAGGACCGGGCCGCGGAGCCGGACCAGGACCCGGAGGTCTCGCCCCTGGCCCCCGACGCGGTGGGGGGCGCCCTGCTGGCCGCGCACTGGTACCGGGACAACCGCGAGTTCTACGAGGCTGCGCGCGCCTGCGTGCTCAAGGCCCGGTCCGAGATCCGGGTGACGTACACGCGCCGCTATCCGCCCAGCCAGTACACGACCCCGGCCTCGGCGGAGTACTTCCGGGCCGTCCTGGACTGGGCGGAGGCGAGCAGCGAGGACGAGCGGAGCGTGCGGCGGATCATCGGCATGCCGGAGCACGACGGGATCGCGGACCCGGACATGCTCGCCTGGGCCCGCGGACACCACGAGGACAGTCGGCACATCCTCAACTACGAGGCGAACGTGCTGCGCTGGCCGGCCGCCGCCGACGGCCTGAACATGGCGCTGATCGACGACAGCGTCGTCTTCCTTGCCTTCTCCGGCGGTCCGCGCCAGCGCCTGAACGGTTTCCGGGTGGAGGATCCCGTCTTCATGAACTACTTCTCGGCCTACTTCGACCAGCTCTGGGCCGCCCTCCCCCCGCTCTCCGCCTACCTCGCCAACGGCCGGGGCTGACCCGCCCTCACAGCAGGGCCGTGGCCGTCCAGGCGGTCACGACCGCCGCGAGGAAGAGCCCGGCGTTGAGGGCGATCTGCCGGTCCCCGCGGCGCAGGTGGACGGCGGTCGCGGCGATCTGCAGGACGGCGAACCCGATCGCCGCGGCCAGGGCGAGCCAGGGCGCGGTGCCGGTCAGCGGCGGCAGGACCAGCCCGATCGCGCCGAGCACTTCGATCACGCCGATGGCCCGGACGGCCGGCATCGGGGTGCTGTCCACCCAGGCCATCATCGGCAGGAGCTGCTCACGGCTGCGCACCACCTTCACTCCGCCCCCGTAGAGGTAGAACAGGGCGAGCAGGCCGGCGAGGATCCAGTACGCGTTCTTCATGCGTCGAGTCCACCGCCGGGGGCGCCCCGCTGTCCAAGACCCGTTCCGTGAGCTCGATACCCCACGGGTATCGTGAGGTCATGGAACTACGCACGCTGCGCTATTTCGTGGCGGTGGCCGAGGAGCTCCACTTCGGCCGGGCCGCCGCCCGGCTGCACATGAGCCAGCCGCCGCTGAGCCGGGCGATCAAGCACCTGGAAACCGAGTTCGGCGCCGTGCTGTTCGACCGGTCCTCCGCCGGTGTCGCGCTCACCCCTGTGGGGGCGGTGCTGCTGGACGAGGCCCGTGACCTGCTCGGCCGGGCCGACCGGGTGCGCGGGCGCGTGGCCGCGGCGGCCGGTACCGCGATGCTGACCGTCGGCGTACTGGGCGACAGCACGGACCCGGCCGCGGCGCGGCTGGCCGACGACTACCGGCGGCTGCACCCGCACGTCGAGGTCCGCGTCCGGGAGACCGACCTGACCGATCCCACCTGCGGGCTGCACGCCGGACGGGTGGACGTGGCGCTGACCCGCGCGCCGTTCGACGAGACCGGCCTGTCCGTGCACGTGGTGCGCGCCGACCCGGTGGGGGCGCTGCTGCGCGCCGATGATCCCCTGGCCCGCCGCGGCAGCCTGACCCTGGCCGACCTGGCCGACCGCCACTGGTTCCGGTTCCCGGAGGGAACCGATCCGCTCTGGCAGAGCTACTGGAACGGCGGCGAGCCCCGCCGGGGTCCGGTGGTGCGCGCCGTCCAGGAGTGCCGGCAGGCGGTTCTCTGGAACGGCACGGTCGGCATGACGATCCTGGCCCACCGGCCCGGAGAGGGCCTCACCGTGGTACCGCTGACCGACATGCCGCCGAGCCGGGTCGTGGTCGCGTGGAAGGAGGGCGACACGAACCCTCTGATCCGCTCGTTCGTCCGGACCGCCACCACCGCGTACCGCGACTGACCGGCGGCGCCTCCTCGCCTCAACGGCCCTCGCTTCAGCGGCTCTTGCCTCAGCGGCGGACCCTCGGCATGCCCAGGCCGATCCACGAGATGATCTCGCGCTGGATCTCGTTGTTGCCGCCGCCGAAGGTGAAGATGACCGCGCTGCGGTAGCCGCGCTCCAGTTCGCCGTGCAGGACCGCGCCCGCGGAACCGTCCTTGAGCGAGCCGGCCGCGCCGACCACCTCCATCAGCCAGGCGTACGCGTCCCTGCGCGCCTCGGAGCCGTAGACCTTGACGGCGGAGGCGTCCTGCGGGGTGAGGTTGCCGTCCTGGACGGCGTTGACCATCTGCCAGTTCAGCAGCTTCATCGCGTCGAGGCGGGCGTGGGTGCGGGCGAGGCGGCCGCGGACCCAGGAGAGGTCGATGACCCGGCGGCCGTCGGCGAGCTTGGTCTCGGCGGCCCAGCGCTGGACGTCGTGCAGGGCGCGGATGGCCATGGTGCCGTGGGCGGCGAGGGTGACGCGCTCGTGGTTGAGCTGGTTGGTGATCAGCCGCCAGCCCTTGTTCTCCTGGCCCACGCGGCGGTTCGCCGGCACGCGGATGTTCTCGTAGTAGCTGGCGGTGGTGTCGTGCGAGGCCAGGGTGTTGATGAGGGTGCAGGAGTAGCCGGGGTCCGAGGTCGGCACGAGGAGCATGGTGATGCCCTTGTGCGCGGGCGCGTCCGGGTCGGTGCGGACGGCGAGCCAGACCCAGTCGGCGGTGTCGCCGTTGGTGGTCCAGATCTTCTGCCCGTCCACCACGTAGGTACCGGTCTCCTCGTCGCCCTCCCGGACCGCCTTGCACTTGAGGGCGGCGAGGTCGGTGCCGGCGTCGGGCTCGCTGTAGCCGATGGCGAAGTCGATCTCCCCGGCGAGGATCTTGGGCAGGAAGTACGCCTTCTGCTCGTCGGTGCCGAACTGCATGATGGTCGGCCCGACGGTGTTGAGCGCCATCAGCGGCAGCGGTACGACGGCCTGTGCGGCCTCGTCGAAGAAGATGAACTGGTCCATGGGCGACATCCCGCGCCCGCCGTACTC
This sequence comes from Streptomyces sp. NPDC058401, assembly GCF_042722885.1. NCBI lineage: Bacteria > Bacillati > Actinomycetota > Actinomycetes > Kitasatosporales > Streptomycetaceae > Streptomyces > Streptomyces sp. NPDC058401. The sequence goes on along the minus strand of NZ_JBHXKA010000055.1, from coordinate 25,086 downwards.
CTTGGGCCAGCCGACCCCGAGCCAGCCGTCGGCCCCGAGCCTGCGGATGGTCTCCCGGTAGAAGCGCTTCTGCTCGGCCGGGTCCTCGTACCGGGCGTAGACGTCCGCGGGGACCAGCTCGGCGAAGTAGGCGCGCAGCTCGGTGCGCAACCGCTGCTGCTCAGGCGTGTATTCGAGGTGCACGGCCCCTCCGGGTCTCTCGTGGCTCAGGTCGCGCGGCCGTCCGCCGCCGCCGCTGCGGGGGCAGACTAGAACCTGTTCCAACAATCCGGAAGGGTCAGCGGGCGATCACCCCGATTCCGTCCTGCCCGGGCCGGATCAGGACCTTGATGTGCTCCTCGGGCCGCCGCAGGGAGGCGAAGGCCTCGTCCAGCCCGCCGAAGCCGGCTTCTCCCGTGACCAGGGACGCGGGGTCGATGCGGCCGTCGGCGAGGCGGGCGAGGGTGGCCCCGAACTCCTCGGGCGGGTAGGTCAGGCACATGCGGATCGTGACGTCCTTGTAGATGCCGACCACCGGCCGGATCACGTCCTCGGTCATCACCCCGCCGATCTGCAGGATCTCGGTGCCGCGCGGGACGGTGTGCAGGAGCCGGTTCAGCATGCCGGGTACGCCCACGCAGTTCACGACCACGGTGGGGCGCGGCCGGGCTCCGGCCAGTTCCGCGCAGAGGCGTACGGGGTCCTGCCCGGCCGGGTCCACCACCGCGTGCGCGCCGAGCCGGGCTGCGGCGGCCCGCCGCAGCGGCGACGGGTCGGAGGCCACCACCGGTCCGGCGCCGCGCTCGACCAGTGCGGCGACGGCCCCGAGGCCGACCGGGCCGCAGCCGATGACCACGGCCGGGGTGTCCTTCCCGGCCGCGCTCCGGGCGATGTTGCCGAAACCCACGGCCAGCGGCTCGGTGAGGGCGGCGAGAGCCAGGTCCAGGGACGGCGGGACGGGCAGCAGTGCCTGCGCCTGTACGACGATCCGTTCGCCGAATCCGCCGGGGAAGGCATTGCTGTAGCCCACGGTGCGCACGACCCCGCCCGGGTCGACCGCCCAGGGCAGGCCGACGACCCCGGTGCCCGGTTCGGGACCGGTCGCGCCGGGCCCGTAGGAGAGGACCCGGCCGGAGAACTCGTGGCCCATCACCAGCGGCCGGTCCGGGTCGAAGAGGAAGCTGGTGGTGCCGCTGTCCCGGGAGGCCCGGAGGAACTCCGCGGTGTGCGCGACCGCGCTCAGGTCGGAGCCGCAGATCCCGCAGGCGGCGGTCTCCACGAGCGCCTGCCCGGGGCCGGGCACCGGATCCGGGTGCTCCCGTACGCGGAACCGGCCGTCTTCGAGCACCGCGGCCCTCAACGGACCTCCCCCTTGCGGGCGATGGCCTCCGCGGTGGACCGGCGCATGGCCCCGATGAACCGTTCGCTGTTGCGCCCGGCCCACTCCAGGCTGGCGCGGCGCGCTTCGGTGTGGCCGGTGAGCCGGGGGACGACCCGCTCGGCGAAGAGCTCCAGGCTGCGCAGGGCGGCCGCGGGCTCGGCGAGGTCCAGCCGGAGGATGAGGAAGGTCCCGAACCCGCCCGTTTTCTCGGCGAGTTCCCCGATCCGCTGTACGGCGTCCTCGGAGGTCCCGATGACGGCCCGGCCGAAAGTGGGCAGACCTTCGGTGGTCCACCGCTCGACGGCCCCGGCCGCAGTGGCGCAGCCGTCCAGGCGGCTGCCGCTCAGCTTCTCGATGTAGTCCACGATGTCCGGGGTGCCGTACTCGGCTTCGCGCAGGGCCTGTTCGCGGGTCTCGGCGAGGTGCACCGGGGTGACCAGCCGCCAGGTCGAGCGGTCGGCAGTGCGGCCGGCTTCGCCGCAGGCCCGCTCGTGGGCGGCCCAGTTGGCGTCGAGCACCGCGTACCCGGCGGGGTCGGCCGCGGCGAGCGAGAGCATCCCGACTCCGTGGCGTCCCGCGAGCACCGCCCCGGTCGGCGATACGGCGGAGGCGACGGCGACCTCCAGTTCCCGGCCCCGGTAGGGCCCGAGCTGGAGCCGCGCCTCCTCCAGGGCGAACCAGTCGGTGGCGGCCGTGACGGTCTCCCCGCGCAGCAGCCGCACGATCGCGTCGAGCGAGTCGGCCGTCATGGCGCGGGAGTCGAGCGGGTCGATGCCCATCATGAAGGCGTCGGAGGGCAATTGGCCCGGTCCGACGCCGAGCATGGCGCGCCCCCGGGACTGCTGGTCGAGCTGGCAGATCCGGTCGGCGAGGATCAGCGGCTGGTGGTAGGGGAGGGAGTTGACCCCGGTTCCGAGCATGATCCGGCCGGTGCGTTCGGCCGCCGCGGCGAGGAACACCTCGGGCGAGGCGATGATCTCGTACCCGGCGGAGTGGTGTTCACCGGCCCACAGCTCCTCGTAGCCGAGCCGGTCCAGGTCGGCGGCGAGGTCGAGGTCCCGGCGCAGCTGGAGCGCAGGGTCCCCGTCGGGCCGGTGGTAGGGGGCGAGGAACACCCCGAAGCGGTGCGGGAGATACGGCTGCGAATGCTGCTGCGGCATGTGCGGTGGCCTTCCCTCGGCGGCGCCTGCTCTGCTCGGCATCCGACGAAACACCGCCCGGGCCGCAGCTTCAATGCCGCCGCGGCCGTCCTCCCACTGAGCGGGAGGATTCCCGCGGGCCGCCGCCCAGCCGTAACAGCTCAGCCGTAGTCGCCCACCTGCAACCGCTCAGCTGTAGAGGAACACGTAGTCGAAGTAGACGAGGTCGCGGATGCCGTCGAAGCGGAAGGTGCCCGACGGGATCACGTTCAGACCCTCCTCCAGGGCGACCTTGTCGTAGGTCTGGCTCTGCTTCCAGGCCGCGCTGGAGGGAACGTACGGCTTCAGCGGGGCGGGCAGCCCGGCCAGGGACCCGACCTCGAAGTGGTGGGCGGGATCGCGCATGATGCGGTTCGCCGTGCCCTGCTTGAGGTGGGCGACCCCGACGAGGCGCATCCGGGAATCCGGGCTCGGAACCGACCGGTCGTTGCCGGTCTCGGACAAGGGCGTGCCGTTGGAGTAGCCCAGCCAGTGCGCGTCGGACACGTCGCCCAGCGCGGTCCAGAAACGCCGGTTGAGCGGCGCCACATCGGTGCGGACCTTCTCCGCCTCTTCTCCCTCGGGCCACATCGAGTAGCCGAGGCCCGCCGCGCCGAGCAGCAGCGGGGCCCCCAGTCCCAGAAGAAGCCGCCGTCTGCTGCTGAGGCCCCGCTGTGCGTCCACTCAGTCCCCCCGATACCCGTTCCGGTCAGTTCAGGGCGCTGATCATAGCGGCGGCCGTCGCCGTCATCGCCTCCCTTGCAGCGGTCAAATACGGGCGGGGATCCGCGGGGGTCAGATGGGTGCGGATGGCCTCGGTCATCGCCACGTTCAGCGCCGTTCCGATGTTGACCTTGCGGATGCCGCCGGCGACGGCCGCGGCGAGTTCCGCGTCCGGCAGACCGGAGGATCCGTGGAGCACCAGGGGCACGTCGACCGTCTTGGCGAGGCGGCCGAGCAGCACGTGGTCCAGGGCCGCGGTCCGGCTGGTCATGGCGTGGCTGCTGCCGATGGCGACGGCCAGCGCGTCCACTCCGGAGTCGGCGACGAACCGCCGCGCCTCGTCGGGATCGGTACGGGCGCCGGGTGCGTGCGGGTCCAGCGGCGCGGCCCCGTTCTTCCCGCCGACCTCGCCCAGTTCGGCTTCGATCCAGAGGCCGTTGACGTGCGCCCAGTCGGCGGCGGAGCGGGTGGCCTCCAGGTTCTCGGCGTAGGAGAGGTGCGCGGCGTCGTACATGACCGAGCTGAATCCGGCGTCCACGGCCTGCCGCAGCAGTTCGGAACTCTTGACGTGGTCCAGGTGCAGCCCGACCGGGACCCCGGCGGCCTCGGCGACGGCCACGGCCGCGCGGCTGATCGGCAGCAGCGCCCCGCCGCGGAACTTGACGGCGTTCTCGCTGAGCTGGAGCATCACGGGCAGTCCGGCCGCCTCGGCGCCCGCGACGACCGCTTCGGCGTGCTCCAGCGTGATGATGTTGAAGGCGGCGACGGCGCGGCCCTGGGCGGCGGCCTCCAGGACGAGCCGGCCGGCGGGGACGAGGGTCATCGGACCGCCTCTTCGCCCGTGGTGAGGATGACGGACCGGGTCAGGTTGCGCGGCGCGTCCGGGTCCAGCCCCTGGTGGGCGGCGACCGCGATGGCCAGCCGGTGCACCCGGACCAGCTCGGCGAGCGGGTCGAGGTGCCCGGCCACCCACTGGGCTCCGGTCCCCCGGACCTGTTCGGCGAGCCCCTCGGGGGCGTCGCCGAGCGACCAGGTGGCGGTGCCGGGCGCCGAGACGCTGATGGGGCCGTGCCGGTACTCCATGGCCGGGTAGGACTCGGCCCAGGCCAGGGCGGCTTCGCGCATCTTCAGGGCGGCCTCGTTGGCCAGCCCCACGCTCCAGCCCCGCCCGAGGAAGGTGAACTGCCCCCGGGTCTCCAGCTCCGCGGGGAGCGGTTCGGCGAGCGCGGCGCGCGCGTCGGCGACGACGGACGGGCTGTGCAGGCCCACGTGGGCGCGCAGCAGGGTGAGGGCGGTGGTGGCGAAGCGGGTCTGCACGACGGACTGCTCGTCGGCGAAGTCGAGGACGACGAGCGCGTCGGCGAGGGTGATGACCGGGGTGGCGGGGTCGCCGATGACGGCGGTGGTGGGCACATTGGCGTCCCGCAGCCCGGCGAGCAGGTCGAGGACCTCGGTGGTGGTCCCGGAGCGGGTCAGCGCGACGACCCGGTCGTAGCGCCGGTGGCGGGGGAACTCCGAGGCGGGGAAGGCGTCGGTCTCGCCCTGCCCCGCTTCCTCGCGCAACACGGCGGCGGCCTGGGCCATGTAGTACGAGGTCCCGCAGCCGACGATCGCGGTACGCTCCCCCGGCCGCGGCAGTACCGCCCGGTGTTCCGGGGCCAGTTCGGCGGCCCGCTCCCAGCATGCGGGCTGTGTGCCCAACTCGTACGCGACATGGCTCATGACGGCTCCCTAGCGCGGTGCGTGCTCCCTGAATGCGTGTTCCTGCAAGATACTGCGGAGTTTCACGCAACTTCAAGCATCTCAGGGATGATCCCCTGCGTTAATCTCGACGTGTAGGCCAACAGGGAGCGCCGAAGCGAACGGCGACGCGAGGATCGAAGACACGACCGGAAGGCTGGCCGATGACCCGCAAGGAACGCTGGCAGACACTGCTGGACCTGCTGGTGGAGCGGGGCGAGCTGGAAGTGGAACCCGCCGCAGAGGCCCTCGGCGTGTCCGCCGCCACCATCCGGCGCGACCTCGACCAGCTCGCCGAGCAGCAGCTGCTGGTCCGCACGCGCGGCGGAGCGGTCCTGCACGGGGTCTCGTACGAACTCCCGCTGCGCTACCGCACCTCGCGCCGGGCCGCCGAGAAGAGCCGCATCAGCGAGACCGTCGCGGCCCTGATCGTCCCGGGCGAGGTGATCGGCCTGACCGGCGGCACCACGACCACCGAGGTGGCGCGCGCACTGGCCGCCCGCCCCGACCTCGCCACCGGCTCCCCCGCCCTCACCGTGGTCACCAACGCACTGAACATCGCGGGAGAGCTGGTCATCAGACCGCAGTTCAAGATCGTACTCACCGGCGGCGTGGCCCGGCCCCAGTCCTACGAGCTCACCGGCCCGCTCGCCATGGAGGTGCTCGGGCAGCTCTCCGTGGACACCGCCGTCGTCGGCGTGGACGCCTTCGACCCGGCCGACGGGGCCGCCACCCGGCACGAGGACGAGGCTGCCATGAACCGGCTGCTCTGCGAACGCGCCCGCCGCGTGGTGATCGCCGCCGACTCCAGCAAGCTGGGCGTGCGCGCCTTCGCCCGCATCGTCGCCACCGACGCCGTGGACGTCCTGGTGACGGACACCGGCCTGTCCCCGTCGGTGGCCGAGGCCTTCGAGGCGGCGGGCGTGGAGATCATCCGCGCCTGAGCGCACGGCGGGGGCGGGGCCGGGGGCCGAGGGGCAGCCGCCCCGGCGCGGCGTCCTAGACTCCCCGGATGGCAGACGATCTCCTCCGGCTCACCGTCCTGGGCAGCGCCACGCCCTACCCGTCCGCCGACAATCCCTGCTCCGGCTACCTGCTCGAAGGCGGCGGCGCCCGGGTCTGGGTCGACGCGGGCAGCGGAACCCTCGGGCCGCTGCAACGGCACGTCGGCCTGGGCGAGTTGGATGCGATATGGATCTCGCACCTGCACGCCGACCACACCGCCGACCTGCTGACCGCGTACTACGGCCTGCTGTACGCCGACGTACGAAGGCCCGCCCCGCTCCCCCTCTACGGGCCGCCCGGCATCGCCGACCGGCTGGCGGGGTTCCTCACCAACGGCCCGGACCGCAGCCCGGTCGAGGCCGCCTTCGAGATCCACGAGCTGTACGACGGCCACCACGCCCGGGCCGGAGCGCTCGCCCTCACCAGCCGGGCGGTGCCCCACGGCATGCCCGCCTTCGCGCTGCGCGCCGAGTGGGGCGGCCGCTCCCTCGTGTACTCCGGGGACACCGCGCCCTGCCCGGCCCTGACCCGGTTCGCCAAAGACTGCACGCTCCTGCTCTGCGAGGCCGACAGCTCCGCGCACCCGGCCGGCACCGAACCCGTCCACCACACCCCCGAGGAGGCCGGCGACACCGCCCGCGCGGCCCGCGCCCGGCGGCTGGTCGTCACGCACGTCGGCCGCGGCATGGACCCGGCCGAGGCAGTGGCCCGCGCCGCCGCCCGCTACCCCGGACCGGTCGACCACGCCGCACCGGGCACGGTGTTCCTGGCCGGGTAGGCCGTCAGTGCGCCGGGAGCCGGCCCGCCTCGCGGGCCAGGGCCGCCAGGACCGGGGCGATCAGCGGATGCGTCTCGGCGCCGCGCCGGGTGGCGGCGAAGACCCGCCGGGTCGCCGCCGGGCCGGTCACCGGGCGGACCTGGACCTCCTTGAGCTCCATGCCGCGCAGCGCCGAACGAGGCACCAGGGCCACCCCGGCGCCCGCGCCGACCAGGGCGACCACGGCCCGGAAGTCGTCGGAGGAGTGCACCAGCCGGGGCTGGAAACCGGCGAGTTCGCAGGCGAGCTGCATCACGTCGTGGCAGGGGTTGCCGGGGTACTGGCCCACCCAGTCCGCGTCCGAGAGGCCGTCCAGCGGCACCTCGGGCAGATCGCCGAGGGGGTGCCCGGCGGGCAGGACCGCGTCGAAGGGTTCCGCGTACAGCGGGAGCACGGACAGCCGCCCGTCGCCGGCGCCGGGGGCGCCCCGGTACTCGACGGCCAGGGCCACGTCCGCCTCGCCGTCGAGCAGCAGCAGCAGGCTCTGGTCACCCTCCGCGTCGCGTACGCGCAGCCGGATCCCGGGGTGGTCGACGGCCAGCCGGGCGATGGCCGGGGCCAGCACCTCCGCGATGCCGGTGGCGAAGGCCGCCACGGTGACGGCGCCCGCCGAACCGCCCGCGTAGGCGGCGAGTTCGGCCTCGGCCCGCTCCAGCTGCGCCAGGACCTCGTGGGCGTGCCCGAGCAGGATCTCGCCGGCCGCGGTGAGGCGCACGCCCCGGCCGCTGCGGGTCAGCAGGGCGTGCCCGGTCTCCTGCTCCAGCGCCGCGAGCTGCTGGGACACGGCGGAGGGCGTGAGGTACAGGGCTGCGGCCGCGGCGGTCACCGTACGGTGGTCCGCGACGGCCCGCAGGATGCGCAGCCTCCGGGGGTCGATCACGGTGCCATTCTCGCAGCCCGCGGGGCCGGTGCCGGGCGCCGGCGTGAACCGGGTCGGGGGTCACGCCCTCCGGGCGGGGGTGCTGTCCCCTACCCGCCCTTCGCCCGTTCCCCGGGGCTGCGCCCCGGACCCCCCTGGGGCTCAGCCCCCGGCAGCGGCGCCGCGCCCTGTGAGCGGGGCCCTAGCTCAGTTCTCGGCGCCCGACAGGGCCCCCCGCGCGTCGATGAAGGCCGCGATCGCGCGTTCCACGTCGGCCGTCGAGTGCGCGGCCGAGAGCTGGACGCGGATGCGGGCCGCCCCCATCGGGACGACCGGGTAGGAGAAGCCGATCACGTAGACCCCGCGCTCCAGCAGGAGTTCCGCCATCCGGGCCGCCTCCGCCGCGTCGCCGATCATCACCGGGGCGATGGCGTGGTCGCCGGGCAGGATCTCGAAGCCGGCCTCGGTCATCTTCGTGCGGAACAGCGCGGTGTTGGCGGCGAGCCGCTCGCGCAGGTCGTCGGCCGACTCCAGCAGGTCGAGGACCTTGAGGGAGGCCGCCGCGATGACCGGGGCGAGGGAGTTGGAGAAGAGGTACGGGCGCGAGCGCTGGCGCAGCAGCTCGACGATCTCGGTGCGCGCCGCGACGTAGCCGCCGGATGCTCCGCCCAGGGCCTTGCCGAGGGTGCCGGTGATGATGTCCACGCGGTCCATGACCCCGTGCAGTTCCGGGGTGCCGCGGCCGCCGGGGCCGACGAAGCCGACCGCGTGCGAGTCGTCGACCATGACCATGGCGTCGTAGCGCTCCGCGAGGTCGCAGATCTCGGCGAGCGGGGCGACGTAGCCGTCCATCGAGAACACGCCGTCGGTGACGATCAGCTTGCGGCGGGCGCCGCCCTCGGTGGCCTCCTTGAGCCGGGTCTCCAGCTCCGCCATGTCGCGGTTGGCGTAGCGGAAGCGGCGGGCCTTGGAGAGGCGGATGCCGTCGATGATCGAGGCGTGGTTGAGGGCGTCGGAGATCACCGCGTCCTCGGCGCCGAGGATGGTCTCGAAGACTCCGCCGTTGGCGTCGAAGCAGGAGGAGTAGAGGATCGTGTCCTCCTGGCCGAGGAAGGCGGAGAGCCGCGCCTCCAGCTCCTTGTGCACCTCCTGCGTACCGCAGATGAAGCGCACGGAGGCCATGCCGTAGCCCCAGCGGTCCAGGGCCTCCTTCGCCGCGGTGACCACCTCGGGGTGGTCCGCGAGACCGAGGTAGTTGTTGGCGCAGAAGTTGAGGACCTCACCCGCGGCGCCGCCCGAGGTCACGGCGACGGCGGCGTTCTGCGGGGTGCCGATGACGCGCTCGGGCTTGTGGAGACCCGCGGCGCGGATCTCGTCGAGGGTCGTACGGAGGTCCGCGCGGACGGTCTCGAACATGTGCGGTGCTCTCTTTCTCCTGGTGCGGCGGAGGGAGGGGGGGCCGGGCCCCGCGGAGGGGGGAGGGTGGTGCGGGGCCCGGCCGGAGGGAAATGGTCTGTGGGGCTGGACGCCCGGGCGGCTGCGCCCGGGCCGGTGCGCCGGGGCGGCTGCGTCCGGAGCGCTACGCCTGGGTCCAGTCCAGGATGATCTTGCCGCTGCGGGCGGTCGCGGCCTCGTCGAACGCGGCCTCGAAGTCCCCGTACGCGTACCGGCCGGTGATGACGGGGCTGAGGTCGAGCCCGCCCTCCAGCAGCACGGTCATCGCGTACCAGGTCTCGAACATCTCGCGGCCGTAGATGCCCTTGATCGTGATCATCGAGGTGACGACCTTGGACCAGTCGACGGCGAACTCCTGCGCCGGCAGGCCCAGCATGGCGATCCGGCCGCCGTGCGTCATGTTGTCGATCATGTCGCGCATGGCCTCGCCGCGGCCGGACATCTCCAGGCCGATGTCGAAGCCCTCGCGCAGCCCGAGCTGGGCCTGCGCGTCGGCGATCGTCGCCTTCGAGACGTCGAGCGCGAGCGTGGCGCCCGCCTTGCGGGCGATCTCCAGGCGCTCCGGGCTGACGTCGGTGATCACGACGTTGCGGGCACCCGCGTGCCGGGCCACGGCCGCCGCCATGATGCCGATCGGGCCCGCGCCGGTGATCAGCACGTCCTCGCCGACCAGCGGGAAGGAGAGCGCGGTGTGCACGGCGTTGCCGAACGGGTCGAAGATCGCCGCGACGTCGAGGTCGACCTTGGCCCGGTGCACCCACACGTTCTGCGCGGGCAGCACCACGTACTCGGCGAAGGCGCCGTCGCGGCCGACCCCGAGCCCGATCGTGCTGCGGCACAGGTGGCGGCGGCCGGCCAGGCAGTTGCGGCACTTCCCGCAGACCAGGTGGCCCTCGCCGCTGACCAGCGCGCCGACCTCGATGTCCTCGTGGACGTCCGCGCCGAGCGCGGCCACCTCACCGACGAACTCGTGGCCGAGCACGAGGGGGGTCTTGACGGCGCCCTGCGCCCAGCCGTCCCAGGAACGGATGTGCAGGTCGGTCCCGCAGATACCGGTCCGCAGCACCTTGATCAGCACGTCGCCGGGGCCGTATTCGGGCTCGGGAACGTCCATCAGCCACAGCCCGGGCTCGGCCTTGTGCTTGACGAGTGCCTTCATGGGGTGGCTCCAGGCATGCGGAAGGAAGCGCTACGGGGCGTGCGGGCCGGGCAGCGTTCGGACGGCACCAATCTGCCGACCTGCGGGTGATCAGTCCATCGAGGATTTCTTAAGCGGGTCCACAGCCCAGCTTCACGCCTATGCTCCTCAGGTGACGGGCAGGGTCCGGGGAGTGGTCCGGGCCGGGTTTGGGGAGGTGAGGGGCGTGCCGAGTCTGCGCAGCAGGGCGCTTTCGGTCGCGCTGATCGCGGCGGGTCGGCGAAGACGGTTCGGGAGCGCCGAGGCGGTCCGTACCCGGGTGGCGGAATCGATGCGGCGCCCGGCGTCGCACCTTCCGCCGCGTTCGCTGGGGCGGGTGGCGGAGGTCTCGCGGACCTTCGTCGGGGCCTGGCCGGTGTACGAGGTCTCGCCGCTCGGCGTGGAACCGGCCGCCCGGGTGCTGTACGTGCACGGCGGCGGGTACATCAACGAACTGGTCCGGGCGCACTGGTCGCTGATCCGGACCCTGGTCACGCAGGCGCAGGCCCGGGTGGTCGTGCCGGCGTACATCCTGGCCCCGCGCGGAACCGCCGACCGGACCGTCCCGGTCGCCGCCGACCTGCTCAGCGGCCTGATCGCGAGCGGGGGCGCGGGCGGCACGGTGCTCCTCGGGGATTCGGCCGGCGCCGGGCTGGCGCTGGCCGCGGCCCAGCGGCTGCGCGACCGCAACGGGGCGCAGCCGTCCCGGATCGTGCTGATCTCGCCCTGGCTCGACGTGTCCATGAGCCATCCCGGCCAGGCGGCCATCGAGGCGGGCGACCCGATGCTGGCCCGGCCCGGCCTGCGCGAGGCCGGCCGGCTGTACGCGGGCAATCTGGCGGCCGACGATCCCCGGGTGAGCCCGCTGCACGGCTCGTTCGAGGGGCTGGCCCCGCTGACGGTGTTCACGGGCACCCGGGACGTCCTGTCGACCGACAGCCGCGAGCTGCTGAACCGGGCGCGGGCGGCCGGCGCCGAGGTGGAGTTCATCGAGGAGCCGGGGCTGCCGCACGTCTACCCGCTGCTGCCGCTCCCGGAGGGCAGGGCGGCCCGCGACCGGATCGTGGAGCTGGTCCGCGCGGCGGCGGCGGAGTCCTGAGCCTCCGCCGCGGGCCGGTCGCGGGCGCGCAGGCCGCTCAGCCACGCATGCCACGTATGCCCCTCAGGCCACGCAGTTCATCAGGGAGCCGACGGGGGCCGTCCGGTAGCGGGCCCAGTAGGTCTCGTCCCGGGTCGCGCACGCGGGCGGGGTCCGGGTCGGCTGCCAGGTGACGGTGGCGAAGCCGGCGTCCGCGGCGGCCTCGGCGAAGTCGGCGTGGGCCCACTCCCGGCATTCGAACGGCACCGGCGGGTCGGTCTCCAGCCGGGCCCGCAGGAGGGGGGCGTCCCCGCCGGGCGAGCGCTCGACGACGCTGATCCCGTACGGCTCCCAGTCCGCGTAGGGGAAGGCCCCCGGGTTCGGCACGATGGCCAGGAGCCGCCCGCCGGGGCGCAGGTTGGCGCGCACGGCGCGGAACATGGTGTGCAGGGCGGTGCGGTCGTGGGCCTGGTTGAACAGGTACACGGCGGTGGCCAGGTCGAAGGGCCCGAGGGCCGGCAGGCCGGCCACCGCGTCCGCGACGACGTACTCGACTGCGTGCGCGAGATGTGCGCCCGTCTCCCGGGCCCGGCGGATGCGCTCGGGGCAGCTGTCGACGCCCACCGTCCGGCGGGCCCCGCCGCCGGCCAGCAGCCGGGTGGTGCTGCCGTGTCCGCAGGCCATGTCGAGGGTGTCCAGGCCGCGGACGCCGCCGAGGGCGTCCAGGGCCGTGCTCAGGGTGAAGGCATCGGCGACCGAGAAGGCCGGCGGGGGCGTTGACGTGTCGTACTGCTGTCGCATGCCCGCAAGCCTGCCCGTCCGCGGCCCCGCCCGGCGGCCCCCACCCCGGACCTCTCCCCCGGACGGGGGAGGCGTTCGGATCAGTCCGCACGGCGTGCGGGGCGGCTGCGTGACGTCGATCCGGGCCATGGCATCACGCAGGTGCCGCGCAACGCCCGGGCGGGCGGGTGCCTCAGTGTGCGGGGGCACCGGGACGTGACGGACGTACGGGGGCCAGCGCGACCAGGACCGGGCGGGCCGAAGCGGGCTGCGCGGAGCCGTCGGGGCAGGTCGTGCACCCCCGCGAGGTGAAGAAGCAGCCCGCGCAGTCCGCGGCGCCGATCTCCTCGCGGCGCAGCCGCCCCTTGCGGACCCAGTACCGGGCCATGTCGGCCGCCTCGGCCCGGTCGAGGCCCAGCCGGTCGGCGATCTGTGCGAGCCCCTCGCCGGGGGCCGCCTCCTCGAAGGCGCGCAGCAGGCGGCGCAGCATGCCGGGTGCGGTGCCCCCACCGGGCCCGCTGGTCCCGCCAGTCCCACGGGCGCCGCTCACCACACCAGCCTCGCTATCTGGAAGACGCCGACGGACAGGAGCCAGGCCGCCGCCAGTTGGATGCCGAAGCCGATGACGGTCAGCCGGGTGCCGATCTCGGCCCGCTGCGCGGCCAGGGTGGCGAAGCAGGGGGTGTAGGCGAGGATGAAGACCAGGAAGGCGAGGGCGGCGGCCCGCTGGTGCCCGCCGGAGGATTCCTCGAAGGTGGCGTGCAGGCTCGCGGTGAGCTTGGGATCGCCGTCCTCCTCGGCCGAGTAGGTCTGGGCGAGGGTGGAGATCACGCCCTCCTTGGCGATCAGGCCGGTGCCGAGCGCCGCCGTGGCGTGCCAGTCGCCGAAGCCGGCCGGGGCCACGAGGGGCGCCGTGGCACGGGTGACCGTACCGAACACGCTCTGCTCGACGTCGACCTTGCCGAAGCCGCCGTGGCCGGCCGCGGCGGGGATCGCCATGAGGAGCCAGACCCCTGCCGCGGTCGCGACGATGATGCCGCCGGCGGTGCGCAGGAACGCGGACAGCTTCTGCCAGACCTGCGCTCCGGTGACCCGCAGGGTGGGCAGCCGGTACGGGGGCAGCTCCAGGACGAGCGGTTCCTCCTTCATGTCCCTGAACAGCAGGGGCCGCAGGATCAGCCCCATGCCGACGACCAGCAGCACGGAGGCGACGTAGAGGAAGAAGACGACGGTGCCGGAGTTCGAGCCGAAGAAGACGCCCGCGATCATCACGTAGACCGCGAGGCGGGCGGTGCAGCTCATGTACGGGATGAGCAGGCCGACGAGCATCCGGTGCGAGCGGCGGTTGAGGATGCGGGTGCCGGCGAGGGCGGGGACGTTGCAGCCGAAGCCGACGACGAGCGGCAGGAAGGCGCGGCCGGGCAGCCTCAGCGTGCGCATCAGCCGGTCGGCGACGAACGCGGCGCGGGCGAAGTAGCCGGAGTCCTCCAGCAGGGCCAGCAGCAGGAACATGATGATCATCAGCGGTACGAAGGTGAGCAGCTGGCCCACACCGTTGATCAGGCCGTCGACCAGCAGTCCGGTCAGCCAGCCGGGTGCGTGCACGGCTTCCAGGAGCCGGTCGGCGCCTCCGCTGACGGGTCCGGCGACGAAGTCGCCGAGGCCGTCCTGGAGGGGTTTGGCCAGGACGGTGGTGGCCTGGAAGACCCCCCACATGACGGCGAGGAAGAACGGGATGCCGAAGCCGCGGGACAGCAGCAGCCGGTCCACCCGGTCGGTGAGGGTGGGCCGGGCCCCGGCCGGGCGGGGCGCCGCGCGTTCGATGACGGCGTGCGCCCAGGCGTAGCGGGCCTCGGCGACGAGGAGTTCGGCGTCGGTGTCGGTGTCGAGGTCCAGGCCGGTGCCGGTGCCGGTGTCGCCCTCCGCCGCGGCCTTCCCCGTCGCCCGGGCCTCCGCGGCGAGGCGGTCCGCCGCCGCGCCGGCCCGCTCGGCGAGCGCCGCCGGGACCGCGGGCGGCTCCTCCCCGCAGAGCAGGCTCACCGCCAGCCACCGGGCGGGGTGCGGGGTCAGCCCGGAGGCCGCCGCGGCCAGCTCCGCCAGTTCGGCCGCCACGGACGAGCCGGCTGCCCAGGCGGAGGTCCGCCCGGGTCGCCGGGATCCCGTGTCGAGGGCGTCCCACACGGCGTCGGCGAGCAGGTCCAGCCCGGTCCCGGAGCGCCCTTCCACCCGTACGACGGGCAGTGCGAGCTCGCGGGCCAGCGCGTCCGGGCCGGGGGGCGCGCCGCGCCGGGCGGCGACGTCGGTCATGGTGAGGGCGACCACGACGGGGATGTCGGTGTCGAGGATCTGCGAGAGCAGGTACAGGTTGCGGGCCGGGTTGGCCGCATCGAGGGCGAAGACCACCGTGTCGGGCCGCTCCCCCGCCGGCGCGGTCAGCACGTCGCGCACCAGCGCCTCGTCCGGGGAGTCGGGCAGCAGGCTGTACGAGCCGGGCAGGTCGGCGATGCGCAGCGGGCGGCCCCCCGGGGTGCGCCAGTCGCCCTGGGCGACGGAGACGGTCTTGCCCGGCCAGTTGCCGACGCGCTGATGGGCGCCGGTGAGGGCGTTGAAGAGGGTCGACTTGCCGACGTTGGGGTTGCCGACGAGGGCGACGAACGGCGTACCGGCCGGCCGCTCCGCCGTGGCGGTCGCACCGGACCCGGCTCCGGGGGCGTGACAGCTCATCCGGCGCACCTCAGCCGGCCGGCGGTACGGGTGTCCAGCGCGACCCGGGTCTCCCCGAGCCCGACGAGCAGGCCCCCGGTCGCACCCCGGGCGATCACGGTGACGTCCGCGCCCGGCACGAAGCCGAACTCCAGGAGCCGGCGCCGGCTCCCGCCGGCCTGACCGGGATCGATCCCCGTGATGCGTACGGTCGTCCCTGGACGGCTGTCGTTGAGCGACGGCACCGGACCTCCTTGTTCGAATCCACTTAGGCAAACCTAAGCAGTCCGAGTGGCACGGGAGGCCGGGCAAAGTCCCTGATCGACAGGGACTTTCAGCCCATCGGTCCCGCCCGCCCCTCGGCCGATCGGCCGAGCCGGGGCGTCACGGCGGGGGCGGGGCATCACGGCGCGGCGGGCCGGGGCGTCGCGGCGGTGCGAGCCGGGCCCTGGGTCGTAGCTTTCGGATCTTGCCGGTCAGGCAGGCCCGCGTCGCCCGGTGCCGTGCCTCGGCGCCTTGCCGGGGCACCGCCCGAAGGGAGGGTCCCGGGGGTGTGCGGAACCACCGGCCCTGGCGCATTCTGGAGGGGTGACGGCGAGACCGGAGACCAGCGGCCCCGTCAACGACGCCACGGCCCAGGCGCTCGCGCGGGCCGCTCTCGATGCCGTGGGGGCCGCCGGCGGGTACGCGGGCGGGGTCTACCTGCGCTCCGACACGGAGGGGCTCATGCTCATGGCGGCCGTGACCGGCCTCCCGGGCCCGCTGTTCCGCCCCTGGTGGCGGATGCACGTGAACCGCCCGTACCCCGTCGCCGAGGCCCACCGGTCCGGCCAGTCCGTGCACCTGCCCGACGCGGAATCGGCGATGCGGCGCTTCCCCCAGCTGATGGCCGGGCTGCCGTTCCCCTTCGGCTCGCTCTACGAACCCGTGGCCCGCGGCCGCGAGCGCTACGGCGTCCTCTTCGTGCTGCGTCCCGCCACCCCCGGGGTCCCGGTCGGACCCGGCGACCGCAAGCGGCTGCGCGCGGTGGCCACCCGGCTGGCCGGGGAACTGGCCGCGCTCGCCGCGGGCGGGGCCACGGTGAGGTGGGAGGGCGACCCGGTGTGCTTCCCCGGCCCCGGCCCCGGCCCAAGCCCGGCGGGCGCCGCGGCGGGCAGCCCCGCAGGCGCAGGCGACGTGACGGCCCATGCGGCGGACGGCTCCGCCACCGGGGCCCGGGCCGCCGTGGACCGGCTGGACCTCGCCGTCCTGGCCCTGGACCGGCAGGGCGTGATCGGCTTCGCCAACTCCCGCGCCCGCTCCGCCGCCACCACCCTGCTCGGCTCCGACGGGGCGGAACTCTCCGGGCGGTTGCTGTGGGAGGCGCTGCCCTGGCTCGGACACCCCGCCTACGAGGACCACTTCCGGGCCGTGTTCCTCGCCCCGGCCCCGGTGCACTTCCAAGCCTCACGGCGCGGACCCGAACCCTCCCCGCAGTGGCTGTCGGTGGGACTGCATCCCGGGATCGACGGGGTCACCGTCACCATCGCCGAGGCCGAAACACCCGCGTACACGCCCGAGTCGCTGATGCGGCCCGGTGCGGGGCTCGGTTCCCCGGGCCTCGGTTCGCCCGCCGACCGGGCCTCGGCCCTGTACCGGCCGGTGGCGCTGGCCATCGCGCTGACCGAGGCGGTGACGGCCCGCCAGGTGTCGATGGTGGTCACCGACGAGCTGCTCCCGGCCTTCGGCGGGCGGCAGTTGGCGATCTACCTGCTCGGCGAGGGGCACCTGCACCTGGCGTGGGAGACCGGCTTCCCCCAGGGCTTCCTCGACCGGTTCGACGGGGTGGCGCTGGACGTGCGGCTGCCCGGGGTGGAGACGCTCACCTCGGGCCGTCCGCTGTTCTTCGAGTCGATGCAGCACCTGGCCGCCGCCTACCCGGGGATAGCGCTGGACGCCGATGTCGGCGCCCGCGCCTTCCTCCCCCTGATCGCCTCCGGCCGGCCGGTCGGCTCGTGCATCCTCGGCTTCGATGCCCCGCGCGGGTTCAGTCCGGAGGAGCGTACGGTGCTCACGGCGCTGGCCGGGCTGATCGCGCAGGCGCTGGAGCGGGCCCGGCGCTACGACAGCGAGGCGGCGCTGGCCCGCGGTCTCCAGGCGGCGCTGCTCCCGCACCGGCTGCCGGTCCGCGAGAACGTGGTCACGGTGGGGCGCTACCTGCCCGGCACCGCCGGGATGGACGTCGGCGGCGACTGGTACGACGTCATCGAGGCGGGCGGCGGGCGGCTCGCGCTCATCATCGGGGACGTCCAGGGCCACGGGGTGGCGGCCGCGGCCACGATGGGACAACTGCGCAGCGCGGTACGGGCCTTCGCGCTCAGCGGCAATGAACCGGACCAGGTGATGCGCGGCACGAACGAGCTGCTCATCGACCTCGATCCGGGCCAGTTCGCGAGCTGTTGCTACGTCCTGCTCGACCCCGCGACCGGCCTCGCCCTCGCCGTCCGGGCCGGGCACCCCCAGCCGCTGCTGCGGCATCCGGGCGGCCGGACGGAGGTGCTGGACCTGGCGGGCGGGATGGTGCTCGGCGTCGACGCCGGGGCCGACTATCCGGTGACCCGGCTGCGGATCGAACCGGGGGCGGTGCTCGCCCTGTACACCGACGGGCTGGTGGAGACCCCCGGCACGGACATCGACGTGGGCGTGGAGCGGCTGCGCGCCGCACTGGCCGACGCCGGCCCCGCTCCGCTGACCGAGACGGCGGACCGGCTGGTCGCCGAGGCGGGCCACTCCACGGACCGGCCGGACGACATCGCCCTGCTCCTGGCGTCCCGCACGTCCGCCCCGGAAGTGGCCGTCCCGGAGGCGGGCACGGAGGCGGGCACGGAGGCTGCCGCCCCACGCGAGGAGGCCGCCCCGCACGAGGCCCGCGGCGCGGGGGACGGCCCGCGCGCGGAGCCCCGTAGGACAGCCCCTTAGGACAGCCCCCAGGACGGCCCTGCGGGTGCGGGCGGGCCTTGCCCCGCCCGCACCCTGCCGCGCCTCCGCTACCTCTTCGCGTACGCGCGGGCGTAGGAGTCGCCCGCGATCAGGGCGTCGGCGACCATCTCCGGGGTCACCGGGAACGGCATGTTGTGCGTGGTCTCGCCCTCCGCGGTGGCCGCGCGCCCGATGGCGAGCAGCTCCTCGCGGTCCGGGTCGCCGAGGCCGATCTCGGCGAGGGTGGTGGGCAGGCCGACGGCGCGGCTGAAGCGCAGGTAGGTGTCCAGCTCGTCGGTCGGGGCGCCTTCCAGGACCAGCTGGGCGAGGGTGCCGATGTTGACCTTCTCGCCGTGCATCATGCCGTGCACCTTGTGCGAGACGGTCAGCCCGTTGTGGATGCCGTGCGCGGCGGCGAGCCCGCAGGACTCGAAACCGAGGCCGGAGAGGAGGGTGTTGGCCTCGGTGACCTTCTCCAGCGCCGGGGTGACCACGTGCGCCTCGGCTGCCAGCCGGGCCTGGGGGCCGTACTCCATGAGGGTTTCCCAGCACAGCCGGGCCAGCGCGAGCGAAGCCTCGGTGGCGAGCCCGCCGGCCATGGCGACCCGGTTGGCGGCCACGCAGACCCGGGCCTCGTACCAGGTGGCGAGCGCGTCGCCCATGCCGGACACGATGAAACGGCTCGGCGCACCCGCGACGAGCGCGGTGTCGACGAGCACCAGGTTGGGGTTGCGCTGGAAGAAGGAGTAGCGCTCGAAGGCGCCCGACTCGGTGTAGATCACGGCGAGCGCGCTGGTCGGCGCGTCGGTGGAGGCCACCGTGGGCGCGGACACGACGGCGATGTCGCCGAGCGCGTGGCCCACGGCCTTGGCCGTGTCGATGGCGGTGCCGCCGCCGATGCCGATGATGACGTCCGCGCCGGCGGCCCGGGCGGCAGCGGAGACCCGGTCGATCTCCTTCTGGGTGCAGAGCCCGCCGAAGACCTCCTTCGTCAGCTTGACGCCGGCCGCGGAGAGGGAAGCGGTGACGGCCGCGTCCACGAAGCCCCAGACGCCCTTGTCGGCGAGGACCACGGCATTCGTTCCGAGGCGGACCGTGTGCTCGCCCAGGTCGTTCATCGCCCCGGCGCCCTGCACGTACTTCGGCGGGCTGATCATCATGCGCGTACCGACGGTCTTCACGTGAATCCTCCTCATTGCGAATTCAATTCCGCTTGCTTATTCATCCCTATCACGGATTCCGGGCCGCACCCGAGATATGGACGGTCCCCTTGCGGACGGGCCCTTCCGCGCACGGATCCGGGACCAAGGACCCGAGCTGTTCCGTGGGTTTACCAGGGTAAAGTTCCAGCCAAGTGCCCCGGGAGCGGTGCCAGATCGGCGACGGCGCCGGCTTAATACCGTTCCGCAATTCCTATTTCCGCTCCGGACCGGCGTGCCGAGTTCCCCGTTCCGCGTTCCCCTTTCCAGGAAAGAGGCCCCCGTGAAGAAGCTCATCAATTCCCCCGAAAGTGTCGTCTCCGACGCACTGCGCGGAATGGCCGCCGCTCACCCGGGGCTCCGCGTCGAGGCGGAGAAGGGCATCGTCACGCGGGCCGCACCTACGGCCGGGGAGCCGGCCGGGGAGCCGGCCGGGAAGGTCGCGCTGCTGTCGGGCGGCGGCAGCGGGCACGAACCGCTGCACGCCGGTTTCGTCGGGCACGGCATGCTGGCGGCGGCCGTGGCCGGCCCGGTGTTCACCTCCCCGGTGCCGGACAACATCGCGGCCGCCACCTGCGCGGTCGACGCGGGCGCCGGCGTCCTGCACATCGTGAAGAACTACACGGGCGACATCCTCAACTTCGCGATGGCGGCGGAGGACTGCGAGGACGAGGGCGTCAAGGTCGAGCAGGTCGTCGTCGACGACGACGTGGCCGTCGCCCGCACGGAGCACGGACCGGGCCGCCGCGGTACCGGCGCCACCCTGTTCGTGGAGAAGATCGCGGGCGCGCTCGCCGAAGAGGGCGCCCCGCTCGACGAGGTGGCCGCGGTCGCCCGCAAGGTCAACGCGAACGCGCGCAGTTACGGCGTCGCCCTGAGCTCCTGCACCACCCCCGCCAAGGGCAGCCCCAACTTCACCCTCGGCGAGGACGAGATCGAGCTGGGCATCGGCATCCACGGCGAGCCCGGCCGCGAACGCCGGAAGATCATGACGGCCGCCGAGACCGCCGAAGCGATGCTCGACGCCATCCTCGCCGACCTCCCGGAGGCCGCCGGCGCCCCCGTCATCCTCCTCGTCAACGGCCTGGGCGGGACCCCGCCCGCGGAGCTGTACATCATGCGCGCGGAGGTCGAGCGGGTGCTCGGCGAACGCGGGATCACCGTGGCCCGGTCCCTGGTCGGCAACTACGTCACCAGCCTGGACATGGCCGGCTGCACCCTCACCCTGTGCCGCGCCGACGAGGAGCTGCTGCGCCTGTGGGACGCGCCGGTGAACACCCCGTCCCTGCGCTGGGGCTGCTGACCCCGCCCGCCCCCTTCGCCTCCGCCCCCTCCAGCACCCTTCAGCACCCTTCAGGAGCACCTCCCATGACCGCCACGCCCGCCACCCCGACGACGACCCCCACGGCATCGCCCGTCGAGATCCCCGTGCCGGACACCGCTCCGGCCACGGTGCCGGCCACGGTGATGGACACCGTGATGGACACCGCCTACTTCCGCCGCTGGATCGCCGAGACCGCCCGGCTCGTACGGCGCGACAGCGCGCGCCTCACCGAGCTGGACGCGGTCATCGGCGACGGGGACCACGGGGCCAATCTCGTACGGGGCTTCGGCGCCGTCGGCGCCGCCGTGGCCGAGCAGGGGCCCGCCACTCCGGGGGCACTACTGACGCTGGCCGGCACCACCCTGACGAACACCGTGGGCGGCGCCTCCGGCCCGCTGTTCGGCACCGCGCTGCGGCGCACGGGCAAGGTGCTCGGCGACACCGGGGCACCGACCGTGGCGGAGCTGGGGGCCGCGCTCGGAGCCGGGCTCAAGTCCGTGCAGAAGCTGGGCGGCGCCGAGCTCGGCGACGCCACCCTGGTGGACGCCCTGGCTCCCGCGGTGGCTGCGCTGGCCGAAGCCGCCGAGGCGGACCGGCCGCTGCGCGAGGCCCTGGACGCGGCCGTACGGGCGGCCCGGGCCGGCGCCGACGCCACCGAGCCGCTCGAAGCCCGCAAGGGCCGGGCCAGTTACCTCGGCGAGCGCAGCATCGGCCACCAGGACGCCGGGGCCAACTCCGTGGCCCTGATCATGGAGGCGCTGCGCACGGCGGTGGACGCACCCGAGGCGGAGTTCGCCGCCCCGGAGCCGGTGCAGCAGCAGGCGCCGGTGGAGCAGCAGGCGCCGAAGACCCGTACCGGCCGCGTCGGCCTGGTGCTCGTGTCGCACAGCAAGGCGGTCGCGGAGTCCGTGGCCGAACTGGCGGGCGCGCTCATCGGTTCGGTCGAGCCGCCTCCGCTGGCGGTGGCCGGCGGCACCCCCGACGGCGGGATCGGCACCAGCGCGGAGCTGATCACGGCCGCCGCCCGGTCCGTGGACGAGGGCCGGGGCGTGGCGGTGCTGTGCGACATGGGCA
The DNA here is from genome assembly GCF_042722885.1 of Streptomyces sp. NPDC058401. Taxonomy (NCBI): domain Bacteria; kingdom Bacillati; phylum Actinomycetota; class Actinomycetes; order Kitasatosporales; family Streptomycetaceae; genus Streptomyces; species Streptomyces sp. NPDC058401. The sequence continues at coordinate 3,656 of NZ_JBHXKA010000055.1, read as the reverse complement.
GCGCGGTGCTGACGGTGAACGCCCTGCTCGGCGAGGAGCCTTCGCCGCTGCCCGAAGGCGCCCGGATCGTGGACGCGCCGTTCCTGGAGGGCGCCGTGGCCATCGCCCTGACCTCGGCGATCGGCGGGGATCTCGACGCCGTCCTGGCCGCCGCCGAGGACGCGCGCGGCTACCGCAAGCGCTGACGGGACACCGCCGCCCGCCCGCCGGCCCTTCCGAACGGACGGGCCTGCGGGCGGTCTTGGGCGTTCGACACCCAGGACCTGGTGTCGGGGCCGGCCGGGGCGGACTACCGGACCGTGTGCGTGGGGAGTCGGCTTCTTCGCCCAGCAGACGGTCCGGACCGTCCCGTACGCACAGTTCCACCTGAACCACGAGGAGCCCGGCCCCCGATGACCCCCATCACCCCCGAAGCCCTCCTGAGCGGCCGGACCCCCTACGAGAACTACGTCTACGCCTACCCGCACAAGACGGCGTACCGCGAGCTGCCCGAGCCCGCCGAGCTGAGCCGGGAGTGGGCACGGCAGTCCAAGGACGCCCTTTCCCTCTACCTCCACGTTCCCTTCTGCGAGGTGCGCTGCGGATTCTGCAACCTCTTCACCCGCATCGGTGCGCCCGAGGGGCTGACCACGGCCTATCTCGACGCGCTGGAACGGCAGGCGACGGCGGTCCGCGGCGCGCTGGGCGACGAGGAGCCCGTACGGTTCGCGGCGGCCGCCTTCGGCGGCGGGACGCCCACCTTCCTGACGGCGTCCGAGCTGGAACGGCTCTGCGACATCGCGGAGAAGGGCGCGGGCGCCGATCTGCGGGCGGTGCCGCTGTCGGTGGAGGCCTCGCCGGCCACGGCGACGGCGGACCGGCTGGCCGTGCTGGCCGACCGGGGGACGACCCGGCTCAGCCTGGGGGTGCAGAGCTTCGTGCCCGAGGAGGCGCGTTCCGCCGTGCGTCCGCAGAAGCGGGCGGACGTGGAGTCGGCGCTGGGCCGGATCCGGGACGCGGCGATACCGGTCCTGAACATCGACCTGATCTACGGCATCGACGGGCAGACCGAGGAGAGCTGGCGGTACTCGCTCGACGCGGCCCTCGCATGGCGCCCGGAGGAGCTGTACCTCTACCCGCTGTACGTGCGCCCCCTGACGGGCCTGGGGCGCAGGCCGGGCGACTCGACGGCCGCCGGGTGGGACGAGCAGCGGCTGCGGCTGTACCGGGCCGGGCGGGACCACCTGCTGGCCGCCGGGTACGAGCAGGTGTCGATGCGGATGTTCCGCCGGACCGGGGCCCCGCAGGAGGGCGCCGACGACCACGCCTGCCAGACCGACGGCATGATCGGCCTCGGCTGCGGGGCCCGCTCCTACACGGCGGGGCTGCACTACTCCTTCGACTACGCGGTCGGCGTGAGCGAGATCCGCGGCATCGTCGACGACTACGTGTCCCGCCCGGAGGAGGACTTCGCGCGGGCCGGGCACGGCCGCCGGATCGACGCGGAGGAGGCCCGGCGCCGCCACCTGCTGCAGTCCCTGCTCCAGGCGCGCGGAATGCCGGTCGGCGAGTACCGGGAGCGGTTCGGGACCGGTCCCTGGGAGGACTTCCCGGCGGAGCTGGCGGCCTTCGCGGCGCGCGGCTGGCTCGTGGACGACGCGGAGCTGCTGCGGCTGACCCCGGAGGGGCTGGCCCACTCCGACGCGGCGGGCCCGGCACTGTTCTCGGCGGACGTACGGGCCGCGATGGCCGCGTACGAGGGCAAGTAACCGGGACCGGGCCGGGGCCGGGGCACGGAGCGAGTCCTCGCCCGTCGTCCCCGTCGTCCCCGTCGTCCCCCTCGTCCCGTGACACGGAAGGACGGCGGGTCGGCAAAGCGGAAGGAAATTTACCCACGGTCACCTGCGGTTATCGCACACCGTGATCGCGCAGCGTTTACACGGCGTTCATGACGAGCGGGCCCCCCGGCCCGCCGCCGGACGACGAAATCCGCAGGTGAACAGCTATTGACCTGCGGATCTCGCGGAGATTCCATTCGGCCCGGGAGCCACCGAACCACACGTGCCCACCACCGCCCCGGAGGCGATACCGCTCCCGCGCTCACTCACCGCATCTGCCGATCGGAACACCGCACCGATGTCTGACACGATCAGCGCCCCTCAGGCCCTCTCCCCCGCCACCGGTCCCGTGCCCCAGAAGCTCAAGCGTTCCATCGGCGTCGTCGGCGGAACCCTGCTCACCCTTTCGTGCGTGACGCCCGCCTCGACGCTCTTCGTCGTGGTCCCGGACCTCTTCTCCAGCCTCGGCACCTGGACCGCGCTCACCATCGCGATCGGCTCCCTGCTCTGCATCGGGGTCGCGTTCTGCTACTCGGAGCTGGGCACCCTCATCCCCAGCGCCGGCGGCGAGTACGCGATGGTGTCCACCCTGTCCGGCCGGCTCGCCGGCTGGCTGGTCTTCGTCCTGTCCCTGCTGGTCGTGATGATCGTGCCGCCCGTGATCGCCATGGGCACCGCCGACTACCTCGCCCCCGTCGTCGACATACCGGCCCCGGCCGCCGGCGCCGGCGTGATGCTGCTCGCCACCCTCGCCGGTCTCCTCGACCTGCGGGCCAACGCCTGGATCACCGGCATCTTCCTCGTCCTGGAGGTCGTGGCCGCCGGGCTCGTCGCCGTCCTCGGCTTCGCCCACAGCGAGCGGGGCGCCGGCGCCCTCGTGCACGGCACCGTGGCGGCGGAGGGCGGCGGCACGTCCACCGTCACCGCGATGATGGTCGTCTCCGGGCTCGCCATCGCGCTCTTCGTCACCCAGGGCTTCTCGACGGCCGTCTACCTCTCGGAGGAGCTGGAGAACCCGCGCCGCAACGTCCCGCGGACCGTGCTGGCCACCCTCGCCATCTCCGCCGCCGTCATCCTCGTCCCGGTCATCGCCATCACCCTGGGCGCCCCCGACCTGGAGGCGCTGACCTCCGGCGACCTCGGCGCCATGGTGACCGCCTGGTCCAACTCGGCCGTCGGCACCTTCGTCAGCCTCTGCGTGGCCCTCGCCATCGTCAACGCGGGCATCGTCATGGTCATCCAGAACTCCCGGGTGCTGTTCGCCTCCGCCCGCGACAAGGCCTGGCCCGCGCCGGTCAACTCCGCGCTCTCGCGGCTCGGCCGGTTCGGCTCCCCGTGGGTGGCCACCCTGCTCGTCGGCCTCCCCGGCGCGGCGATGTGCTTCGTCAACCTGGACACCCTCTACGGGGTCACCGGCGTCTCGGTGACCGGCATGTACCTGCTGGTCGCCGTGGCCTCGCTGGCCAGCCGCCGCGGGGTGCACCGCGAGGCGGCCGCCTGGCGGATGCCGCTGTGGCCCGCCGTCCCGGTCGTGCTGATCCTGGTGTTCGCGTACATCCTCACCCAGCAGGAGACCCAGTACCTGCTGTGGACCGGCGGGATCACCGCCGTCGCCACCGTGTACTGGGCGCTCTACCTGCGCCCGCACAAGGAGACCCGCTGGCTGGTCACCATCCCGGTGGACGACGAGGACGAGGCGGCTCCGGTCGCGGCTCCGGCCGCCTCCGCGTAGCGGTCGCACGGCAGGCGTGAGGGGCGGGGGCGCCGGGGGGGGTGACCGGGGGGCGCCCCCCGGTGCGGGGGCCCCCCGGGGGGTATAAAAAAAAAGAGCGGCCCCCC
>NZ_JBHXKA010000054.1:0-52704 GCF_042722885.1 Streptomyces sp. NPDC058401 | reverse complement strand
CCCCGTGTCCTGGCCAGGACACGGGGCGACCGGCGGTTGTCCGGGCCGACCGGGGAGGTCGGCCGGTCAGGCCCGGCCGCGGATCGGGCGCCGGCGGCGCATCACGTGGGCGCCGGCACCGAGGGCCGCCGCACCGACGAGGCTCGCGCCGATGGCGGTCTCGGTGGTGGACGGGCCGAGGGAGCCGCCGAGGCCTCCCTGTGCGCCGCGGCCGTCCAGGATCGTGAAGCGGTGCGTGGCGACCAGGCTGTTGTCGTGGCACTTGACCGACAGGGTGTGGTGCCCGGGCGAGGCGTGGTTGAAGATCCGGACCGTCGCGAAGCCGATGGAGCCGGCGGACAGGTTCGTCTGCGGAAAGTTGTCGTGCGAGAAGACGATGCCGCCGTGGCCGCAGCCGGCCGCGCTGACCTGCATCGTGGAGCCCTGGTGCACGGAGTACGGGTTGACCGTGACATTGCTGGGCCCGCCGTTTCCTCCCGAGGGCGGACCGCCCGCTGGGTTCGCGGAGGCGAAGGGGGCAGTGAGGGCGATGGCGGCGCAAGTGGCCGCCGCGGTCACGGTAAGAGCGCGGAGAACACGCATGGTGGAACCTCCAGCGGGAAGCGCCCCGGAGCGGTGGCCCGGGCAGATCGACGAGAACGCCTCCCATCACGAACCCTCGGCTCGGTCCGCAACCAGCGCATTTCCGCCTTTGGGCCGCAAGGTTGAGCGACACGCCGATGCGCGGACGCGTTTGCTGACGGATCCGCAGGTCACGACCCGTCAGGCATTTATGTGACGATTACCTGGATGGGCGCACCCCTTCCGGCCCCACCACCCGTTCGCCCTTCCCCGATCGCCGTCCCGCACGCACCGCCTTAGCGTGCGTGAAGTAGGGCGTGAAGGGGTGGGACAAGAACGCGGGTCGGGACCCCCGCGTCGGGAAGGGAGAACCATGCTCGAGGACGAGAGTGAGAGGCCGCCGAGGAGACGCTCCCCCTGGGGGGCGATCGCGCTGGTCATGCTCACCGGCCTCGCCATGATGCGCAACGGAGCCGAGGCCGGCGACGGACCCCCGCAGCCGGCCGCGGCCGCCGCGGTCAGCGCACCGGCCGGGGCGACGGTCGGGCAGCCGGCCGAGCAGGCACCCGCCGGGCAGCCCACGCCGCCGCTGGAGGTGGAGGTGCTGGACCACTCGTCGGTCCAGCGCATCCGGATTCCGTCGATCAGCGTGGACGCGCCGGTGATGACGGTCGGGCTGGACGCGCAGGGATGGGTCGACGCGCCGCCGCCGCAGGACAAGAACCTGGCCGGCTGGTACCTCAACGGCATCTCGCCGGGCCAGCAGGGTTCGGCGGTGATCGTGGGCCACGTGGACAACGCGCAGGGCCCCGCGGTCTTCTACGGGCTGGGCTCGGTCCAGAAGGGCAGCCGCATCGAGGTGGCGCGCTACGACGGCCGCACGGCGGTGTTCGAGGTGTACGGCGTGGAGGTCTTCTCCAAGAGCACCTTCCCCGGATCCCGGGTGTACGGGGACACCGGGCAGCCGGAGCTCCGGGTGATCACCTGCGGAGGCGGCTACTCGAAGGGGCGCGGCTACGACGGCAACGTGGTGGTGTTCGCGCGGATGGTGGAGGCCCGCTGACCGGCCCGTGCGCGGCGGCGGACCGCGCCGCCGCGCACGGGGTACGGGCCCCCGGAGGGGTACGGCGCCTCAGTGCGGCGGCAGCTCCGGCAGGGTCATCCGGAAGCCCCGTCCGAGGAGTTGCGGCAGGTAGCTCGCCAGCGCCTGCACGCTCTGCGAGCGGTTGCCGCCCGCGTCGTGGTTCAGCACGATCACCCCGGGCGCGGCCTGCTTGAGGACCCGCGACACGATCGCGGTGGTGCCCGGCTCCTTCCAGTCCAGGGTGTCCACGGTCCAGGCGAGCGGCTCCATGCCGAGCTCCGCGCCGATCTCGAAGGCGGCCCGGTTCCACGCCCCGTAGGGTGCCCGGAACCACGACGGGGCGGCGCCGACGGCCTCGTGGACGACCTCGCTCGTGCGGCCGATCTCGGAGGCCATCGCCGGCCGGCTGATCTTGGTGAGCTGCGGGTGGGTCCAGGTGTGATTGCCGATGACGTGGCCCTCGGCCACCATCCGGCGCAGCAGGTCCTTGTTGTCCACGGCCATCTCCCCGCAGACGAAGAACATGGCCCGCACGCCGTGGCGCGCGAGGGTGTCCAGGATGCCCGGGGTGTAGCGGGGGTCGGGGCCGTCGTCGAAGGTGAGGGTCATGGCGCTCGCCGTGCTCGCACCTGCGGGCAGTTCCAGGATCGGCCGGGTCCGTACGGCGGGCTTCGCCGCGGGTGCGCGCTCCGGGGCCCCTTCGGAGGTCATCGGCTCGAGCCGGTACGGGGCTCCGCGCGGGAACTGCGGCAGTGCGGCGGGGGCTCCGGTGAGGGGTCCGGGTCCTGCGGCGCCGCCGGGCGCCGTCCCGGGGCCGGGGCCGGCCGCGGGGGTCCCCGCGCCCGGTGTCGGCAGATCGGTTTCGCCGCCCGTCAGCAGCCCAGCGGCGGCGGCGACCCCGAGGAAGACGGCGGAGCGCAGGAGCACGCGTCGCCCTACTGTCGGCTCGTCATTTTTCATTACTACTACGTATCAACGAGATCGCCGCAGATGTCGAGAGGCGCGGACAGGACCCGCGCCGCTCACCCACTCGGAGCAGTCCCGCCCGTCGGCCCCCGCCCGTCAGCCCCCGGTCAGCCCCGCCTCACCAGCGGGAACGGCAGCGTCTCGCGGATCGTCAGACCCGTGAGGAACATGACGAGGCGGTCGACCCCGATGCCCAGCCCGCCGGTGGGCGGCATCGCGTACTCCAGGGCGTCCAGGAAGTCGTTGTCGAGCTCCATCGCCTCCGGATCCCCGCCCGCCGCCAGCAGGGACTGCGCCGTCAGCCTGCGCCGCTGCTCGACGGGGTCGGTCAGTTCCGAGTAGGCGGTGCCCAGTTCGGTGCCGAAGGCCACCAGGTCCCAGCGCTCCGCGAGCCTGGGGTCCTTGCGGTGCTGCCGGGTGAGCGGGGAGACGTCGGTCGGGAAGTCCTTGTAGAAGGTGGGCAGCTTGGTCCGCTCCTCCACCAGCCGCTCGTACATCTCCAGGACCACGTCGCCCCGGGTGTTGTCGGGCGTGTGCGGTACGGCAGCGCGGTCGCACAGCCGCCGCAGGACGTGCTCCTCGGTGTCGGCGTCGACTTCTTCGCCCAGTGCCTCGCTGATCGCCCCGTACATCGTCTTGACCGGCCAGGGCCCGGAGATGTCGTGGACGACGAGCTTTCCGTCCGGTCCGGCCTTGTGCGCGACCGGCGAGCCGTAGGCGGCCGTGGCGGCGCCCTGGATCAGCTCGCGCGTCAGGTCGAGCATGACGTCGTAGTCGGCGAAGGCCTGGTAGGCCTCCAGCATCGTGAACTCGGGGTTGTGCTTGTAGGAGACGCCCTCGTTGCGGAAGGTGCGGCCCATTTCGAAGACCTTCTCCATACCGCCGACGCACAGCCGCTTCAGGTACAGCTCGGGTGCGATGCGCAGGTACAGGTCGAGGTCGTAGGCGTTGATGTGGGTGCGGAACGGCCGGGCGTTGGCGCCGCCGTGGATCTGCTGGAGCATCGGGGTCTCGACCTCCAGGTAGCCCCGGTCCAGCAGCCCCTGGCGCAGGGCCTGGACGGCGCTGGAGCGGGCCCGTACGACGTCGCGCGCCTCGGGGCTGGCGACCAGGTCGAGATAGCGGCGGCGGACCTTGGCCTCCGGGTCGGCGAGGCCCTTGCGCTTGTCGGGCAGCGGGCGCAGGCACTTGCCGGTGAGCTGCCAGGAGTCGACGACCACGGACAGTTCGCCGCTCTTGCTCGCGCCGACCTCGCCGCTCGCGACGACGTGGTCGCCGAAGTCCACCTGGGAGGTGAAGGTGTCGAGCACGGCGGCGCCCGCCTCCTCCCGGGTGAACATCAGCTGGACGTCCCCGGACCAGTCCCGCAGGACCGCGAACACCACGCCGCCGAGGTCGCGCACGACCATCACGCGTCCGGCGAGGGTGACCGGCGAGCCGGTGCGGGTGCCGGGCGGGTAGCCGGGGTGCGCGGCTTTCAGCTCGGCGACGGTGTGGGTGCGCTGCGGGATGCCGACGGGGTACGGGTCGGTGCCGGCGGCCCGGATCCGCTCCAGCTTGTCGTGCCGGACGCGGACCTGTTCGGGCATCCGCTCGGCCCGCGCCCCCTCGCCGTCCTGCTCCCCCACGGCGTCGAGTCCGAGGGCTTCGATGGGCGGCAGCCCGGCGGTGGTGGCGGGTGCGACGAGCCCGCGCGGGTGGCCGTTGCCCCACAGGGTGCGCATGCGCGGTACGGAGACGAACCCTTCGGCGATGCCGGAGGCGAGGCTGACCCGGGCGAGCGAGCCGGCGTCCTGGAAGCAGAGGAACCGCGGGTACCACTCGGGGCCGTACTTGACGTTCGAGCGGTACAGCGCTTCCAGCTGCCACCAGCGGGAGAAGAACAGCAGCAGCTTGCGCCACACCTTGAGGACGGGACCGGCGCCGATCCGGCCGCCCTCCTCGAACGCGGAGCGGAAGACGGCGAAGTTGAGGGAGATGCGGCGCACGCCCAGGCCCGGGGCGGCCGCGCAGAGCTCGGCGACCATGAACTCCATGACCCCGTTGGGGGCGGCCCGGTCCCGGCGCATCAGGTCGAGGGAGATGCCGTCCTTGCCCCAGGGCACGAAGGAGAGCAGCGCGATCAGCTCGCCCTTGTCGTCGAAGGCCTCCACGAGCAGGCAGTCGCCGTCCGCGGAGTCGCCGAGCCGGTCCAGGGCCATGGAGAAGCCGCGTTCGGTCTCGGTGTCGCGCCATTTGTCGGCCCGGTCCACGATGGTCTGCATCTCGTCCTCGGAGAGGGCGGAGTGCCGGCGGATGACCGTACTGGCTCCGGTGCGCTTGACACGGTTGACGGCCTGGCGGGTGACGCGCATGTCGCGGCCGTCGAGGTCGAAGTGCGCCACCTGCAGGATGGCCTCGTCGCCGAGCTGGAGCGCGCCGAGCCCGGAGCGGGCGTACGCGGTCGCCCCCTCCTCGGAGGCGCCCATGACGGCGGGCTGCCAGCCGTAGCGGCGGGCGACGGCGAGCCAGGCGTCGATGGCGGGGGTCCACGCGGCCGGGTCGCCGACGGGATCGCCACTGCCGAGGCAGACGCCGGCCTCGACCCGGTAGGTGACGGCGGCCTTGCCGTTCGGGGCGAACACGACCGCCTTGTCCCGCCGGGTGGCGAAGTAGCCGAGGGAGTCGTTGCGCCCGTAGGCGCCCAGCAGCGCCCGGATGCGCGGCTCCTCGTCGCCGTGCAGGGCGGCGGTCAGCCGCTGGGAGCGGAAGAGGGTGGCGGCGGCGTTCAGCAGGGCGAGGGCGCCGAAGAGGCCGAGCAGGAAGTACAGGGGCCTCGCCGGGCGGCCGTCGAACTGCCGGGCCGAGAACAGCCCGCCGAAGACCTGCTTGGCGGACCAGTCCAGCCACTGCCCCTTGGGCAGGGTTCCCGGGAACAGCGCGACCAGGCCCCAGCCGAGGAAGACGGCGGCGAGCAGGCCGAGGCCGAGCACGAGCATGGCCCGCCACAGGGCCCCCGGCCGGGAGGCGGCGTTGAACTCCTTGCGCGCGGCGATCAGGACCACGAGGGCGGCGACCGCGATGGCCATCGAGGAGAAGCCCACCCAGTAGTCCTCGGCGGCGACGGTCAGCACGTCGACCAGGAGCAGCAGGGCCAAATAGGTGACGACGATCCACCAGGCGACCTTCTTGCGCATGCCGAGTGCGGCGGCGAGGAGGAAGAGGAAGACGGCGTAGGCGAGGTTCGCGCTGACCGGCACGACGACGGCGTCGAGGAAGCGCACGACGGGCCGCAGCAGGCGGCGCAGCGTCGGGGAGAGCGCCAGCAGGGCGCAGAACAGCCCGAGCGTTCCGAAGAACGCCCCGAAGGCGTCGGGCACCCGGTTCAGGAAGCGGCTGCTGCTCCCGCGCGTCCCGCGCGTCTCCTCCACGGTGGCACTCATGGTTCGCACTGTAGGGAGGGCCGGGCGCCTGCGCGCGGTGAGCAGGTTTAGCCTCGGGAGGGTGACAGAGCATGTGAGTACGGGATTCGAGCGCGGTACGGACGGTCCGAAGGTGATCCTCGCCGGGGTGGACGGTTCGCAGTCCTCGCTCCGCGCGGCCTCCTACGCGGCGGGGCTGGCCCGGCGGCAGAACGCGCTGCTGGCGCTGGTGTACGTGCAGCCGGTGATGCCGGTCGGGGCCTCGCTCGGGGCGCCGGTGGCGGAGGCCACGGAGGAGATCGCGGAAGGGCTGGTGGCCGAGATCCGGGAGTCGGCGGAGCGGCTGAAGGGCGTCTACGACGTCCGCTGGCAGTTCCACACCTTCCGCGGGGACGCGTACGCCGGGCTGGTGAGCGCGGCGGAGGAGCTGATGGCGGACGCGGTGGTGGTCGGGGCCTCGGAGCAGGCCGGGCACCGGATCGTGGGCTCGGTGGCGATCCGTCTGGTGAAGGCGGGACGCTGGCCGGTCACGGTGGTGCCGTAGCGGTTCGCAGCGGCCGGCCGGGGCGCCGGCGGGTGGGGCCGGCCGGGTCCTCGGCCGGGTCCCCGGGTGGCAGTACGTGAACGGGGTGGGGGCCGCGGACGTCGGCGGCGCCCCCTCCCTCCGCTTCGCCCTACTTCGCCATCGTCAGGCCGTCCTTCGCCGCGCCGCGGCCGAGGACGGCCTCGGTGATCTCGTCGCGGGCGTTCTCGTAGTCCTCGCGGCCGGGCGACTGCGCGAGGGCGGCGGGCAGGTTGACGACCCGGCCCGCGCCGAGGTCCATCATCTGGGGGACGAACTCGGCCTTGGTGACCTGCCAGCGCTGCCCGGCCGCGGCCGGCGGGGCGAAGGTGAAACGGCCGATGGAACCGTAGTTGCCGCGCAGGTCCCGGGCGCCGGTGTGGTTGAACATCTCGCCGGCGACCTGGTCGCCCATGCCGTAGACGATCCAGGTCCCGTTGACCTTCTCGTACGCCTGCGGGATGTGGGCGTGCGTACCGAGGATCATGTCCACGTCGGGACGGCCGCCCGTCTGCGAGGCGGTCAGTGCCTTGCCGAGCGCGAGCTGCTTCTCGTCCGGTTCGGTCTGCCATTCCGTGCCCCAGTGGAGGCTGACGAGGACCACGTCGGCGCCCGCCTTACGGGCCGCCCGGGAGTCCGCGATGATCTTCTCCTGCTCCATCAGGTTGACGGCCCAGGGCTGGCCCTCGGGCATCGGGTAGCCGTTGGTGTCGTACGTGTACGCGAGGTGCGCGACCTTCGCGGAGCCCGCGGTGTACATCGTCACGGTGCCCGCCTCGGCCTCCGTGCGGGCCGAACCCGCGTGCTTCAGGCCGACCTTGTCGAACCGGTCGAGGGTGCGCTTGAGACCGGCGCGGCCGCCGTCCAGGGTGTGGTTCGAGGCCGTGGAACAGCCGTCGTACCCGGCGTCCTTGAGGCCGTCGGCGACCTCGGGCGGGGACTGGAAGGCGGGGTAGCCGGTGAACGGGCCGCCGTCCGGACCGTAGATGGTCTCCATGTGACAGAGGGCCAGGTCGGCTGCCGAGACGATCGGCTTGACCGCGGAGAACATCGGCCGGAAGTCGTGGCCGTCTCCGTCCGCGTCGGAGGCGGCCCGCCGGATCACCGACTCGTGGGGCAGCACGTCCCCGCTCGCGACCAGGGTGAACCCCTTCCCGGCGGGGGCCGTGGTCGATCCCGGGGCGCCCGAGGGCCCTTGGGCGGACGGGGAGCCGGCGAGGCGGGCCGGCGCGGGGTCCCCGCCGGCGGAGCAGCCGGCTACGGCCGACAGCACGACGGCGGTCAGGAGGGCGAGGGCGTGGCGGGTGCGCGCGGTCATGTGTCCCGGCTCTCCTTGGTGAGCTCGATGAACTGGGTGAGCTCGACGAGCTCGATAAGTACGACTACCTGATCTTCAGTCAATCCATAGAAAGAGACGCCTGAAGTCAAGAAACGGCTCCGTCGTCCGGCCGCGCGCTCACTCCAATGGCCGTTCGGCGTGCCGTTCGACCGTTCACCGCCCCGCGCGGCCGCCCACCGGATGACCCGGGTGCTTGGGCGCACCGTCCGGGCGGGACGGTTCCCGGGCGGGCCCGGTGCAGGTCAGGGTGGATCCGTCGACCCCGACAGCCCCCGCACCGACCCCCGGAAGGAGCCTCCCGTGCCCCTTGCCCCCGCCCTCCGACGCACCGACCCCGAGGAGCTGGCCGAACTCCAGCGCGAACACGGACGGGCCCTGTTCGGTTTCCTGCTGGGCCTCACCGCCGGGGACGCCCAGCGCGCGGAGGACCTCGTGCAGGAGACCCTCCTGCGGCTCTGGCAGCACCCGGAGGTCCTGGGCAGCTCCTACGAGTCCCTGCGGCCCTGGCTGTTCACGGTGGCCCGGCGGCTCGCCATCGACGCCCGGCGGGCCCGCCTGGCCAGGCCCCTGGAGGTGGACCCCGAGGGGCTCGACCAGGCGCCCGCGCCGGGGGACGCGGTGGCGGGCTCGGTGACGGCCATCGACGTACGGCGGGCCGTGGGATCACTGGGGCCGGAGCACCGGGACGTACTGGTGCAGGTCTACTTCCAGGACCGCTCGGTGGCCGAGGCCGCGGCCGAGCTCGGCATCCCGGCGGGAACGGTCAAATCCCGTACGTACTACGCCCTGCGCGCCCTGCGGAAGGGCCTCCAGGGCTACGGGTACGGACTCGGCGCCTGAGGGTGCGCGGGTCGGTGTCGGGCGGCCCGGAGACCATCGGTTCGGCGTCCTGCTCTCCCGCCACCTGGTGTGGACGCTGCCCGACCCCGGGGCGGCGCTCGGCGCGTGGACCGGGCGGCTGCGCCCGGGCGGCACCCTCGTCCTCGTCGAGGGCCGCTGGCGCGAAGCCGCGGAGGGAGCGGCGGCGTACGTGCCGGGGGCCGGTGCCCTGCCCTGGGCGGGCGGCGTCACCGCCGACGAACTCGCCGCCGCCGTACGGCCGCTCGTGGCCGCCCTGCGCGTCGAACCCCTCGGCGGGAATGCGGCCTTGTGGGGGCGCGCGGTGACCGACGAGCGCTACGCCGTGATCGCCACGGCCTGACCGGCCCGGCCCGGCCCGGCCCGGCCCGGCCCCGAAGGGAGGCCCTCGGCCCGAGGGGCGGCGAATGCGTCAAAGAATGGCCTGAACGCCCGCGAAGCGGACACGAACCGCATCGAAACCGGCATCGGACCGTTCAAGTTGAGTAAACATGCCCCACTCTGCGAGCCGCGCACGGAAGGCTCGGCGCTGACGGTGGGACGAATCGACGCATGCGGGAGAAGGTGGAACGGTGCAGCCCGAGGGTACGAACGGCACCAGTGACGGTGGGCTCGCGGTGCCCATGGCATGGCTCTACGCGGAGTACATCGCCGACGAACTGCTGCGCACGGGCCGGCTGATCCCGGTCAGCACCCTGGAGTTCCGCGCCGGACGCGACACGCTCGCGCTGACCATCTACCTCTCGGACGCCGCCGGCGAGCTCTCCGGGATCCGGGTCGTCTCGCAGCTCGACGAGTGGATGTCGCTGACGGCGTACGGTCATCCTTGGCGCGACTGGGTCCACACCCGGTTCCTCGCCCTGGGCGAGGAGGCCCGCGAGCGCGGCCAGGGAGAGGACCCCGACCTGGAACTGGCCCGGGCCGCCTGGCGCTGGCTCGATCACACGGAGCTGTTCGCCACCAACCTCGACCCGGGACGGCACGGCCACGCGGACACCCCGCCGGGCCTGGACGAGAACGCCCGGGTCTGGACCCCGGCCTGGCAACTCGGCCTGCCTCTGGGGCACTTGGCGATGCACCTGTTCTGAGCGCTACTCCGGCCGGCGCGGACCCGGCAGACCCTGCGGACCCGGCGGCCCCTGTGGCTCCGTCGGGTCGGTGACCAGCCCGGTGAAATCGGCCTCGTTGCGCTCGGCCCGGATCACGTAGGCACGGGCGACGCACCACAGCACCGGGTACACCAGCACCCCGAGCGCGACCCAGACCAGCGGGCCCGACGCGACCCGCGGGATCAGGAACAGCAGCGGCAGCAGCCCCACCAGGAGGACGAGCGCGGCCAGGGCGGCGAGTCCGGCGCGCAGCTGGCTGCGCATGAGGGCCCGTACGTAGGTGGCGCCCAGGGTGGTCTGCTCGGAGATCTCGGACCGGGCCGGCGTGTGCGCGGGGGGCCTCCTGCGGCTGCCTCGCGGGACCCCGGTGACGACCTCCCGCCGGGGCGGCTGCGGGTGCTGCTCCTCGGCCATGGGCCGGAGTCTAACCGGAGGCGGTCGCCCCGGGGCCCTCCCTGGCGGGACTCCTGGTCGGCCCCGGGCCTACTTCAGCAGCTTCGACAGCCTGCGGTCGGCGAGCGGCTTCCCGCCGGTCTGGCACGTCGCGCAGTACTGGAGCGAGGAGTCGGCGAAGGAGACCGAGCGGACGGTGTCCCCGCACACCGGGCAGGGCTCGCCCGTGCGGCCGTGGACCCGCATCCCGCTCTTCTTCTCGGCCTTGAGCCGTCCGGCGGCCACCCCGTGGGCGCGCTCGACGGCCGTGCGCAGGGTCTCCTCGACGGCCTCGTACAGCTGGTCCACCTGTGCCTCGTCGAAGGAGGCCGCCAGTTTGAAGGGCGAGACCTTGGCGTGGTGGAGGATTTCGTCGCTGTAGGCGTTGCCGATCCCCGCGATGACGCCCTGGTCGCGCAACACGCCCTTGATCTGGCGCCGTTCCCCGGCGAGCAGCGCCCCGAAGGCCTCGCGGCCGAAGTCCTCGGCGAGCGGGTCCGGGCCCAGCCGGGCGATGCCGGGGACCTCCTGCGGATCGCGGACCACGTACACGGCGAGCCGTTTCTGGGTCCCGGCCTCGGTGAGGTCGAAGCCGCCGCCGCCCTCCAGGACCAGGCGCAGTGCGAGCGGCCCCTTCCCGGGGCGCGGCGGCTGGGCGGGAACGTTGTCGATCCAGCGCAGCCAGCCGGCCCGGGCGAGGTGGGTGACGAGGTGCAGTTCGCCGATCCGCAGGGCGAGGAACTTGCCGTACCGGGCCGTGGCCCCGGCCCGCTGTCCTTCGAGGGCGGTGAGGGGCGGGTCGTACGTCTTGAGCACGCTCACGGCGAGCGGGAGGACGCGCTCGACCACCCGCCCGGCGAGGTGTTCGTCGAGGAACCCCCTCAGGGCCTCGACTTCGGGCAGCTCGGGCATGTCCCCAGCCTGCCGCGGCCTCAGGCGAAGCGCGAGCTGGGGACCGGGCCCGGGGAGCCGATCCGGTCCCGGGGGCCGGTCAGCCAGCCGGGTGCGAGGGCCGCGGCGTAGGCCCGGAAGGCCTCGTCGGTATCGGGCGGGGTCGCCCCGTCACCCTCGTCCGCGGCGGGGTCGGCGGCGACGATGTCGCGGGCGATCTCCTCCTCGGGACGGGTGTCGTCCTTCCACGGTTCCGTGACGAGCTGCGCCTGCAGTGCGCTGAAGTCGGCGCTGACCGGCGGCGGGCTGGTCCACCGGGTGGCGTGCTCGTACAGGATCTGCCCGTCGGCGCGCTCCGCGAGCCCGGGGTCGGCGTCGCCGAGGTCGTACGCGACGACGAGGGTGTCGGGCCGGCCGGGCTCGTACGGTACGGCGGGCAGCCCGAGTACGGTCGCGGCGGCGAGGCCCAGGATGCGGTCGGAGCGGCCGGGCAGCAGCGAGACCGTGTCGGGCCGGCGGCCGGCGGCGTCCAGGGCCAGTGCGAGGCGGGCGAGGCCGCGGCGGCAGGTCGCGTGGCTGTCCCCGAGGAAGGCGTACCGACCGGTCATGCCGGCGTCGTAGCCGTACGGGGAGAGGGTGCCGAGCAGGGTTCCGGTGAGCGCGAACTGCCAGCCGCGCAGGTCCGTGGAGTCCAGTGGTCCCGCGGTGGCGGCGAGTTCGGCGCGGGTGAGCATCCGGCGCTGGCGGGCGTGGGCCCACGTCCAGGCGTCCTCCTCGGGGGCGGGCAGCCGGCCGGCGGCGGAGCGGGCGCCGGGCAGGTCCCCCGCGAGGAGGGTGTGGTGGACGAGCAGGTACGTCTCCGGCCAGGCGGGGAGCCGGTCTCCCCGGGCGGCGAGCAGCGCCGCGGCCTCGGCGTGCCGTTCCTCGTCCTCCAGGGCGGAGACGAGCTCGGTGAGCAGGGGGCGCGCGTCCGGGACCAGCGCGAGGGCGGCGCGCAGGGGGGCTGTGCCGAGGAAGGCGATGCCGTGTTCGACGCAGCCGTAGCCGAGGTCGTAGAGGGCCTGGGGATCCTCCGGCCGCTTGGCGGCGGCCTTGGCCGCCTTGGCCAGATCCTTGAAACCGGCCGCTTCGGCCAGTGCCCGGACGGCCCGGGCGAGTTCGGCGAGGGGGAGGGTCTCGGCGCGCGGGCGCAGCGATCGTACGGCGCCGGGCAGATCGCCGGACTTCAGCAGGGTGCGGACTTCGTCCAGGGTGTCGGTCATCGCCACCGATCATCGGCGCGTACCCGGCGGCCCCGCAACGGACTTTCGGCCCGACCGGTGCGCCGTGGGACCCTCTGCCGGTGTGCAGGAAAGCCGTTTCCGGGCCCGGTGCTGGCTCCCGCCCGGGTGAAGCCACAGGGGGTCCCGCCCGGGTGAACCCGCAGGGGCTCACGGCATGGTGAACTCGCACCACACGCACTTGCCGCTGCCCCGCGATTCCACACCCCAGACGTCCGCCAGCCGGTCCACCAGCATCAGGCCGCGCCCCGAGACTCCGGAGTCGCCCGCCTCCCTGCGCCGGGGCAGGGCGCTGGAGCGGTCCTCGACCTCCACGCGGAGCCGTCGTTGGGGGCCGGTCAGGATGCGCAGCGTCACGATGGCGGGGCCGTCGGTGTGCATGAGGGCGTTGACGATGAGCTCGTCGGCGATCAGCTCGATCTCGTCGGCGCGGTCCCGGGCGCCCCACGTCCGTACGGCCGCGCCGATCATGTGGCGGGCCGATACGAGGGCCTCCGGATCGCCGGGGGCCACGTGCTGCTGGAGCCGGCCGCCGGCCTGCTGGACCTCTTCGGCATCGCGGCGGAGCAGGAGGAGCGCCATGTCGTCGTCGCCGCCGCGGTCGTCGACGACCTCGCACAGCCGGTCCGCGAGCAGGGCCAGGTCGGCCGGTCCGGTGCGGACGAGGGAGGCGAGGAGCCGGACGCCGTCGTCGAGGTCGGCTCCGGGCTGTTCCACCAGGCCGTCCGTGCACAGGAGAAGCGTTTCCCCCGGTCCCAGCTCGACCGTGGTCACCGGATACTCCAGCAGCCCGAACTCGGCGGACAGCCCCAGCGGCATCCCGCCCTCCAGGGCGAGCCGTTCGCAGCCCCCGTCCCGGGTGCGCAGCAGGGGGTCGATGTGGCCGGCCCGGACCAGTTGCAGCACCCCGGTCGAGAGGTCGGCCTCGGCGTACGTGCAGGTGGCGAAGCGGTCGGTGTCCAGCTCGTGCAGGAAGACCGAGGCCCGGGCCATGACGGTGGCGGGCGAGTGCCCTTCGGCGGCGTAGGCGCGCAGCACGATGCGCAGCTGGCCCATGACCGCCGCGGCGTGGGTGTCGTGGCCCTGGACGTCGCCGATGACCGCGCCGACCCGGCCGCCGGGCAGCGGGATGACGTCGTACCAGTCGCCGCCGATGTCCTGGCCCATCTTGGCGGAGCGGTACCGTACGGCGATCTCGGCGCCCGGCACCGAGGGGATCCGGCGCGGCAGCATCGCCTGCTGGAGCCCTTCCGCCAGATCGTGCTCCTGCTCCAGCAGCATGGCCCGCTGGAGGCTCTGGGCGATGCTGCTGCCGAGCGCGACGAGCAGGTTCCGCTCCTCCTGGGTGAAGCCGTCCTTGTCCCGGTAGAGCAGGCCGATGGCGCCGATCGGGCGGGCCTGGGCGATCAGCGGCAGGTAGGCGGCCGCCGAGATGTGCATGGACGAGATCTTCGCCCAGAGCCCCGGGTACCCGGCGGCGAACTCGGCCGCGGAGTCCAGGAAGCGGGGCTGGAGGGAGCGCACCACCTCGCTCATCGGGTACTGCTCGTCGATGCGGGTGTAGCGGGTGCCGGGGACGAAGCTGCCCGCGGGTCCCTCGGCGACGAGGTGGATCCGGCCGGCTTCGACCAGTCCCATCACCATGCCCATGGATCCGAGCCGTTCCAGGCCGTGGGCGTCGCCGAGCGCGTCGATGACGTCCTGGACCGTCCGGGCGTGCGCGAGTGCGGCGGTGGTGCTCTCGACCACGGACGTCTGGCGGCGCCGCTCCTCGTCCAGGCCGAGGCGTTCCGCCGAGTGGCTGAGCTCCTCGGTGGCGTCGCGGACGATGCCGATGATCCGGTACGGGCGGCCGTCGGGGCCGCGCATGACCCGGCCCTGGGTGTGCGTCCAGCGCAGGGCGCCGTCGTGGCAGCGGATGCGGAAGTAGGCGCCGTAGCTGTCGACCCCGCTCTTGAGGGCCGAGGAGACCAGCGCGTCGAGCCGGGCGCCCTCGGCGGGCGGGACGCGCGGCGCGAGGGAGGCGGGCCGGCCGTCGTACTCCTCGGGGGTGGTGTCGAAGACTTCGAGGGCCGCCGAGTCCATGTGCATGAGACCGGTGACCAGGTCCCAGTCGAAACTGCCCATGCGGTTCAGCGAGAGCGACCGGTCCGGATGTGCGGGCCAGTCCTCAGGCAGAGATACGGCGGTCGGCACCGGTCCACCATGACACACGGGCCGGTCAGGCGCTCTCCAGGTACTGGCCGTCGTACGGGGCCGAGGGCTGCTGCTCGGGGACGGAGTAGGGGTCCGCGTACGGGTCCGCGTACGGGTCCGCGTAGGGGTCGCTCGGCTGCGGCGACGCCCCGTCGGGGCCCACCAGGGTCCCCGGGTCGCCCGGGGTCTGCCCGGGCAGGTCGGAGGGGATGTCGGTGGGGACGTCGGAAGGCTGGTCGGTGGCCGGCGGCGGGGCCGTGGGCGGGCCCGAGGGGATGCCGGACGAGGGCTGGTCGGGGGTCACCGGCGCGTTCGGGGTGTTCGGGGTGTCCGGTGTGTTCGGGGCCGTCTGCGGGGAGCCCGGCGGGCAGTCGGCCGCCTTCGGTGCGGGGCTGGGGCCGGAGCCGGGCGGGGTGGTGGAGGGCGGTTCGGTGCGGGCGAGGCTGTTGCTCTCCGGGGTGCGGCAGGGTTCTCCCGGCGTGGTGCCGGGCGGGGTGGCGGGCCCGTCGGGGATCCCGTCGGCCGGGTCGTAGGGGGGTGGCGTCTGCGGGACGCGGTCCTGGGCTCCGTCGTCCCCGGCCGTGCGCTCGATCCAGGTGTTGTCGGCGATGTTGACGATGACCAGGTTGTTGATCACCTGCATGGTCGGCTCGATGACCACGACCTGGGCGGGCTGGTAGCCGCTCCAGGGCTCCCCCTTGAGCACCGGTGCGCCCTTGGCGGCGCGCGGAGCGAGCAGCGGGTTCCCGCAGGCGCAGCGGACGCGGGGCATTCCGTGGTCGTCCACGAGGACGGCGGTGCCGGCCTGGAGGACGGACTGGAAGGCGTTGGGATTGCCGCCGACGAAGCCGTGGTTGGTCACCCGGGTGTCGGCGCGCAGCACGACCGGGGTGAGGCCGCGCAGGAAGTCGGGGATCTGTCCCTGCTCCACCTGGGAGGCCTCGGCGAAGGCGCGGGCCTTGGCCTCGTCGGCGGTCAGGGACTGGACCTGCGCCTCGACGTCGCAGCTGCCGAGCCGCTGGGTTCCGCCGTACAGGCCGGGGGTGGCCGCATTGACGGTGCGGATGCCCTGGCCGGTGGCGTTGGGCAGCGGGGGCTGGACGGGGGCCGATTCGGCGGTGGCGGAGGAGGTGGTGAAGGGGTCCGGACCGGCGGAGGCCACGGGCTGGAGGTGGACGTCCTGGTTCTCGGCGGCGGGGCCCTGGGCCCGTCCCTCTTCGCCGGTGGCCCCGCAGGCCGCGGCGAGGAGTCCGAGGACCGTGAAGAGGGCCGCCCGGGCCGGTGCGTGACGACGCGGCGCCTGACGGGGTGTCGCTGCGTGCACGTTGCATCTCCCTTTTCGCCCCGGTTGCTCCCTCTTGTCTGCCGTATGTACGGGCTGGCCGCAACCGGAGATCACGCACCGAACGCTCTCTTGAACATGTTCAAGAGAGCATCTACGCTCACGAGCATGAATTGAACGCGTTCAATGCGTTCGTTCCGGAGGGGGAATCCGCTGTGACCGTGCTCGTGAACCTGATCGTCACCCTGGGCATGCTTTACGTCGTCCCGGCCGGCCTGCGTCTGATCGATCCGGTCCGGTTCGGGCGGACGGCCCGGCTCTGGCCGCTGTTCGCGGCCCCCGGAGCGCTCTGCCTGTGGCTGCCCCGGGGAGCCCCGGCCACGGCCCTCGCGGCGGTCTACGCAGCAGCCACCCTGGCCCTGGCGGTACGGGCGGCCGTCCCGGCGGTACGGGCGGCGGCCCCGGCGCCACGAGCCCCCGGCCCGGCCCTACGGGGCACGCCCGGGCGGGGTCCCGGCCCCGCCGAGGTCGCCGTCCTCACCGCGCTCGTGGCGCCTTCGGTCGCCGGGACGGCCCTGGTCGCCGAGCGCGCCGGATACCGGCTCTTCGGCTTCGACCTCGACATCCTGGCCCTGACCGTGCCGCACTTCCACTTCGCCGGTTTCACCGCGGCCCTGGTCGCAGGCCTGGTGTGCCGGGCCTCCGCCGACGGAGCCCTCGCGCGCTGGGCGGCGTACAGCGTCCCGGCCGGCACGGCGCTCGTGCTCCTCGGCTATTTCATCGACGACTGGGCCGAGCTGGTGGGCGCGGTGACGCTGACCGGTGGCATGTGGGCGGTGGCCCTGCTGACCTGGCGGGACCTCCGCCCGGGCGCCGGGGCCCGGGACCGGGTCACCGGGGCGCTGCTCGGGTGCTCGGCGGTCGTTCTGGTGGCCACCATGCTGCTCGCCCTGTGGTGGGCGCTCGGCGAGGCCACCGGGATCGTGCACCCGACCCTGACCTGGATGGCCGCGACCCACGGCCTCGGCAACGCCCTCGGCTTCGGCCTGTGCTCGCTGCTGGCCTGGCGCCGCCTGACCGCGGCGGCCGCTGCGCCCGCACCCGTCACCGCCCTGCCCGACCGAACGGAGATCCCGGCATGACCCGCCTCATCAGCGAAGGCCGCAACACCTTCAACTACCCCGATCAGGGCGCCACCGCCCGACGGCCGTTGCCCGCCGGGTACAACTTCACCCACCACCGCACCCGGGTCGGACAGGGGCAGGCCGCCTTCGACGCCGCCGGGGCCGCCCTCACCACCTTCCGCGCGCACCGCGCCTCGGGCATGCTCGTCACGGCCGGAGCGTTCCCCGTCCGGCCCGGCGACCGGGTCGTGGTCGGGATCGGGATCGGCCCGGTGCGGATCGACGCCCCGTGCGAGGTGATCTGGACCGCGTACGAGCCCCGGCGGACCGGTTTCGCCTACGGAACCCTCACCGGGCATCCCGAGTGCGGCGAGGAGTCCTTCGTGGTGGACATGGAGCCGGACGGCTCGGTGTGGTTCGAGGTGAACGCCTTCAGCCGCCCGGGGAGCTGGTACACCCGCCTCGCGGGCCCGGTCGTCCCCTTCCTCCAGCAGGCCTACGTCCGGCGCCTCGGGCGGTTCGTGCGGCGCCTCGCCACGGGCGCCCGGCGCGCGCCGGCCGGATACTGGGGGCGATGGACTGGTTCACGGCGCCCGGATACTGGCTGGGGCGGCTGATCTTCCAGCGGGCCCTGGCCGGTGTCTACCTCCTCGCCTTCGCCGGGGCCGCCCTGCAGTTCCGGGCACTGATCGGGGCGCACGGCATGCTGCCCGTACCGCGCCACCTGCGGTACGTGCCCTTCCGCCGCGCCCCGAGCCTGTTCCACCTGCACTACTCCGACCGGTTCTTCGCCTCCTGCGCCTGGACCGGGGCCGCCCTGGCGGCGGCGCTCGCCGCGGGGGCCGGGGACGCGGTGCCGCTGGGTGCGGCGATGGCGATGTGGGCGCTGCTGTGGCTGCTGTACCTGTCGATCGTGAACGTGGGACAGACCTGGTACTCCTTCGGCTGGGAGTCCCTGCTGCTGGAGGTCGGTTTCCTGGCCGTCTTCCTCGGCAACGCCCGGGCCGGGCCGCCGGTGCTGGTGCTGTGGCTGCTGCGCTGGGTGGTCTTCCGGGTGGAGTTCGGCGCGGGGCTCATCAAGATGCGGGGCGACCCCTGCTGGCGCCGGCTCACCTGTCTGTACTTCCATCACGAGACGCAGCCGATGCCCGGCCCGCTGAGCTGGTTCTTCCACCATCTGCCGAAGCCGCTGCACCGGGTGGAGTGCGGCGCCAACCACGTGACCCAACTGGTCGTGCCCGTCCTGCTGTTCACCCCGCAGCCGGTGGCCTCGTACGCCGCCGGGATCATCGTGGCGACCCAGCTGTGGCTGGTGGTCTCGGGGAACTTCGCCTGGCTGAACTGGATCACGATCACGGCGGCCCTGCCGGCCTTCGACTTCGGCGCGTTCGCCGGCGGCCCGCCCGCAGCCGCCTCCCGGCAGGGGCCACTGTGGTACGTGGTGCTGGTGTGCGCGGTGACCGTGCTGGTGCTCGTGCTGAGCCGGCATCCGGTGGCCAACATGATCTCGCGCGGCCAGGTCATGAACCGGTCCTTCGATCCCCTCCACCTGGTCAACACCTACGGGGCGTTCGGCACGGTGGGCCGGATCCGCGAGGAGGTGGTGGTCGAGGGCACCGCGGACCTCCGGCCCCGGGAGGACGGCGCGTGGCGGGAGTACGGGTTCCGGGGCAAGCCGGGTGACGTGCGTCGGATGCCGCGCCAGTTCGCCCCGTACCACCTGCGCCTCGACTGGCTCATGTGGTTCGCGGCGCTCTCCCCCGGCTACGCCCGCGACTGGTTCGGCCCGTTCGTGGAACGGCTGCTGGCGGGCGACCGGGACACCCTGAAGCTCCTGCGCCACAACCCCTTCCCGGACGCGCCGCCCCGCTACGTCCGGGCGCGCCTGTACCGCTACCGGTTCACCACGTGGCGGGAACTCCGTGAGACGGGTGCGTGGTGGCACCGCACCTTCGTACGGGAGTACCTGCCGCCGACCCGGCTCGCGGAGGCCGCCTGGTCAGAGCCCGAGTAGCGCCGCCTCCTGCTCGGCACTCATGCCCGGGGCGGGCCGGTCGGGGCGCTGCGGAGCGACTCCGTCCAGTTCCCGGAGCCAGGCCCAGGTGTCGGCGACGGTCTCCTCGACCGGGCGGCACTTCAGGCCCGCCGCGAGCGCCTTGGTGACGTCCGCTCCGTACATGTGATCGTGCATCTCGCCCTCGGGCATCCAGGCGGGCAGATCCGTCCAGGGCTGTACGCCCGCCTCCTCGATCCGGGCCGGATCGGTCCAGCGGAGCTCGGCGCCGCCGCCGGTCACCTTCGCGCAGGCCTCCAGGAAGCTGCCGATCGTGGCGTGGCCGGTCGGGGAGACCAGGTTGTACGGGCCGCCGCGCCCGGCCCGGGCGGCGTCCAGGGTCCAGTGCGCGAGATCGCGCACGTCCACGTACTGGAGCGGGAGGCCGTACTGTCCGGGGGCGGGCACCGGACCGCCCCGGGCCGTGCGGTTCAGCCACCAGGGCAGGCGGCCGACGTTCTCGTACGGGCCGAGGATGAGCCCGGCACGGACCAGCAGGGCCCGGTCGCCGAAGGCGTCCACGGCGGCGATCTCGGCGCCGCGCTTGTCCTCGGCGTAGCCCACGGAAGCGGCGTCGGGCGAGCCGTCGACCAGTGGACCGTCCTCGTCCAGCCCCGCCGCGGCGGGGTACGTGTGCACGGAGCGGCTGGATATGTACACGTACCGGCCGACCCGGCCGGCCAGCAGCCGGGCGCTGTCGCGCACGGCGGTGGGGGCGCCGCCCCAGGTGTCGACGACGAGGTCCCACTGCCCCTCGGTGAGGGCGTCCAGGCCTCCCGGTGCGGTGCGATCCCCGTGCAGGGCCGTGGTCCCCGGCGGGGGCGCGTGGTGTCCGCGGTGGAAGACGGTGACGTCCCATCCGCGGCTCAGGGCGTCTTCGGTGATCGCGCGCCCGACGAATTCGGTTCCACCCAGCATCAGCAGCTTCATGCAGGTCAGCCTGCCCGCGACCGGGGGTGCGGGGAACCCTTGATCGCCCACAGCGATGACGCCGACGGCGTACGGGTACCGGGAACTTCGGGGCTCCGGCCGGAGCATGCCGCCGCCCGCCGTCCCGGGTATGCGCACCGGGACGGCGGGCGGCGGCCCATCGGATGTGCCTAGTCGATGCCGGGCAGGATGTGCGGCTCCGCGAGGTCGTCCTCGTAGCCTGCGAGACGGATGGGAGCGGACCGGGCCCAGACCTCCAGGTTGCCGAGCGTCTCGGGGCGCTTGCTGCTCCGCGAGCCCGTCCGTTCCTTCGGGGCCTGTTCGGTCTTCGTCATTTCAGGTGTCACCGCGCACTCCTTTGTGTCGCGTAACCCGGCGGGCGAACCGCGCGCCGGTGCGGGGAAGAGAAGAGGTTTCCGGACGCGGTGGCGCCTTGGTGGAGCGAGGGCCCGTGTGGGGCTCTCATGGCGATCAGAGTACACATATGAGCGCACCCCCGCTCGATGGAATAGTAAAATCCACGCCGGACAGCTTGTTTTCGCCACGAGTTCATCACCTCGCACGTCGGCGCGTCGCGTACGGCTGATCTGCTCGACGGCGCCATACGGGTGATACGCGGTCGGGCGACGGAAGGAACGACAGTGGCGGAGTCCGAGGTGCCGGTGGTCGTCGGGAGCGTCGGGGAACTGATGGACCTGCTGCGGAACGGGCCCGGGGAGGGGCACGGCCTGCGGGTCGCCGCGCTGCTGCGCCGTTCGCACCCCTTCGACAAGGAACTGCAGGTCGCAGGCCTGCTGATCGACCACCCGGCGGAGACGGTCCGCCCCCTGCTGGGCGAGCGGGTGGCCCGGCTCCTACGGCTCCACGGGCCCGGCGCCCCGGCCCCCGGGCACGGCCCCGACACGGAGTCCCTCGGCCACGCCGCCGAGGCGGGCCGGGTCGCCGTCCTGGACGCGGGCGTGCTGGAGGACTGGCGCCCGGTGCTGGAACTGCTCGCGGCGGGGGCCTACGGCCGCACCGCCTGAACGCGAAGCGCCCCCGGCCCCTCTCGGGAGGGGGACCGGGGGCGCTCGGTTGACGCGGGGCGCCTGTACGGTGCGCAGGCGCGTGCGGCCTACCAGTTGGCGGGCGCGTAGTCCTTGAGGAAGACCCCGTACAGGTCCTCGCCCAGCTCGCCGCGGACGATCGGGTCGTAGACCCGGGCCGCGCCGTCGACCAGGTCGAGCGGGGCGTGGAAGCCCTCCTCGGCGAGGCGGAGCTTGTCGAAGTGCGGGCGCTCGTCCGTGATCCAGCCGGTGTCGACCGAGGTCATCAGGATCCGGTCGGTCTGGAACATCTCCTGGCCGCTGGTCCGGGTCACCATGTTCATCGCGGCCTTGGCGGCGTTGGTGTTCGGGTGCCCCGCGCCCTTGTAACCGCGGCTGAAGACGCCCTCCATCGCCGAGACGTTCACGACGTACGCCCGCCCGCCCGCCGCCTTTCGGGCGGCCTCGGCCATGGCCGGCCTGAGCGCACTGATCAGGATGAACGGCGACGTGTAGTTGCACAGCTGGGTTTCGAGCAGCTCCACCGGGGAGATCTGGTCGATGGTCTGCACCCACGTGTTGCTGTCGACGACGTCGGGCAGCAGGCCGCCCGCGTCGATGGCGGTGCCTGCCAGGTGTCGCTCCAGGCTGGCATTGCCCGCGACCAGTGCGAGGTCGGCGACCTTCTGCGCCTCGAGCCCGCTCACGCCGATGGGCAGCGCCGCCAGGCCGTCGACCGCGCCGGAGTTGAAGGCCCCGATGACGTGGTGGGCCGGGAGCTCGCCGGCCGGAAGCGGAGCGCTCTCACCCTCGACCAGCGCCGCGTAGGCACTGGGCAGGCGGCGCACGGTCTGCGTCGCGTTGTTGATCAGGATGTCGAGCGGGCCGGCCGCGGCCACCTGCTCGGCGAGGGCCACCGACTGGGCCGGGTCGCGCAGGTCGATGCCGACGACCTCCAGCCGGTGCATCCAGTCCGCCGAGTCGTCCATCGCCTTGAAACGGCGGAT
Source organism: Streptomyces sp. NPDC058401 (assembly GCF_042722885.1). Taxonomy (NCBI): domain Bacteria; kingdom Bacillati; phylum Actinomycetota; class Actinomycetes; order Kitasatosporales; family Streptomycetaceae; genus Streptomyces; species Streptomyces sp. NPDC058401. The sequence goes on along the minus strand of NZ_JBHXKA010000054.1, from coordinate 30,604 downwards.
GGCGTCCTTGGGGAAGCGGGTGGTGATCGTGGTGTGCGCGCCGTCGCGCAGCAGCCTCAGCGCGATGTACATGCCGATCTTGGCCCGGCCGCCGGTGAGCAGCGCGCGCTTGCCGGCGAGGTCGGCACGGGCTTCCCGCTTGGTCCGGTTCTCGACGGCGCAGTCCGGGCAGAGCTGGTGGTAGAAGTAGTCGACCTCGACGTAGCGCGCCTTGCAGACGTAGCAGGAGCGCGGGCGCTGGAGTATTCCGGCGATCCGGCCGGTCTCCGTGACCGAGGAGGGCAGCAGGCCCTCGGTCTCGTCGTCGATGCGCTCGGCGGAGCCGGTCGCGGTCGCCTCGGTGACGGCCTTGTCGTTGGCGGTCTTGGCGGCGCGGCGGTCCTGGCGGCGGCGCTGCTTGACCGTCCGGTACACACCGGCGGTGGCGCGGCGCACGGTGATCGCGTCCGGGTGGTCGACGTCGATCTTGTCGAGCTCGTCGAGCACGCTCAGGCAGAGGGCCAGGCGGTCGGGGTCGATGCCGGGCCCGAAGGCGTGGCCCTGCTCCTGGCTGTCTTCGGTCACCGTCATACCCGCTGTCGTTCCTTGATCAGTCGTCCGCGTCCGCCGGCTGCGGAAGTCCCCAAAAGGGCTAGTGTACGGATCCTCCGGGCGGGAAGACAAACGCACTCCGCCCCTCCCGGCTACTGCGTTGGGAGTACGCCCCAGGACGTACGCGTCCCCACCTCCAGGGGGAGGAATAGCTCTCCCGACTCGGGCATTGTGACTTTTATGAGCGCCCTAGCCTTTTCGGTCCTGCTGTGCCTGGTGTCCGCCGTGGCGTACGCGGCCGGAGCGATCGTCCAGGAGCGGGTCGCGGCAGCCGCCACCGGCCGGTCGTACGCCCCGGTGCGCCGGCCCGCCTGGTACGGCGCGATCGCGCTGAACGGCCTCGGCGCCCTGCTGCACGTGGTGGCGCTCGCGTACGGGCCGCTGAGCCTGGTCCAGCCGCTCGGGGCCCTGACCATCGTGTTCGCGCTCCCGATGGCGGCCGTGTTCGTACGGCGGCGGGCGGGGGCCGCCGCCTGGCGCGGGGCCGTCCTGGCCACGGCCGGGCTGGCCGGGCTGCTGGCCCTGACCGGCGGGGGCGGGCGGGCCGAGCAGTCCCTGTCGGGCGGGGAGCAGAGCCTGCTCCTGACGGCGACCGGGGCCCTGGTGTCCGTGCTGTTCCTGGCCGCGCGCCGGGTGCGGCGGGTCACCGCGCACAGCGTGCTGCTGGCCACCGCGGCCGGGGCCGCCTTCGGGATGGCCTCGGTGTTCACGAAGTCGGTGGCGGAGAGCTTCGCCCCGGACGCCCTGGTCACGCTGTGGCCGGAGCTGACCGCGATCGCCGCCCTGGCCGCCACGGGGCTGCTGCTGTCGCAGGCGGCCTACCGGGGCGCCGGGCTGACCGCCCCGCTGGCCACCGTGACGGTGGCCAACCCGGTGGTCGCGGCGGCGGTCGGCATCGCGCTGTTCGACGAGGGCTTCCGCTACGGGGCGGCCGGCGTGGCCGCGGCGCTGCTGAGCGCGGTCGCCGCGGCGACCGGGCTCGTCCTGCTCACCCTCGCGCCCCGGGAAGCGCGGGTGCTCGTACCGTCGGGGCCAACTCCGGCTCCGGCCGCGGCCCCGGCCTCGGTCGGGACCCGGACCTCGGTCGGGACCCCGGCTTCCGCCGCGGCCCCGGTTTCAGATGGAGACCCCGTGGGCCCGCAGGTACCTGAGCGGGTCGATGTCGGTGCCGTAGCCGGGTCCCGTGCGCATCTCGAAGTGCAGGTGCGGCCCGGTCACGTTGCCCGTCGAGCCGGAACGGCCGATCCGCTGTCCGCCGGAGACCGCCGCGCCGGCTTTGACCGAGAGCGCCGAGAGGTGCGCGTACTGGGAGTAGCGGCCGTCGGGGTGCCGGATGACGACCTGGTACCCGTACGCACCGGCCCAGCCCGCTGAGACGACCTCGCCGTTGCCGACGGCCTTGACCGTGGTGCCGGTGGCCACCGGGAAGTCGATGCCCGTGTGGTAGCCGCTGGACCAGGACGAGCCCGCGACGTGATAGGCGGTGCCCAGGCCGGCGTCGACCGGGGCACTGAAGCTTCCGGAGGGGGTCTGCGGCTTTTCCGCAGGCTTCTCCGCGGGCTTCTCGGCAGGCTTTTCGGCCGGTTTCGCACCGGCCTGCTCGGCGGGTTTCGCCGGTGCCACGGGCTTCACGGGTTCGGCCGTGCGCGGCGGCTTCTCCGGGTTCGGCGCGGGCGGCGCCGGTGGCGCGGCCGTCACGCGCAGGGTGAGCCGCTGCCCGGGGAAGATCAGGTCCGGATCGCCGCCCACGACGGCCCGGTTGGTCTCGTACAGGGACTGCCAGCCGCCCTCGACGTGCTGCTCGGTGGCGATCTCCGACAGCGAGTCGCCGGGAGCGACGACGTACGGGTTGGGCAGGACGGAAGTCCCCCCCGGGCGGGGCGTCGTGCTCTGGGGCGCGGCCTGCGGGGCCGCCTTGGGAGCGGCCGCCGCCACGGCCTTCGGGGCCGCCGCCTTCGCGGGACCCGTCGCCCTGCCCTGCGCGCCGCCGAGCGCGGGCGCCGGCCCGCTGCGGCTGAGCCCGGCCTGCTTCCCGCAGACCGGCCAGGCCTGCGGACCCTGGCCCTTCAGCACCTTCTCGGCCACGGCGATCTGCTGCGCCTTGGTGGCCAGGTCGGCGCGGGCGGCGTACGCGGTTCCGCCGAAGGCGCGCCAGGTGCTCTGGCTGAACTGGAGTCCGCCGTAGTAGCCGTTGCCGGTGTTGATGCTCCAGTTGCTGGTGGATTCGCAGGTGGCGACCTTGTTCCAGGTGTCCACCGAGGCGGCGTGCGCCGCTCCCGCTCCGATCAGCGGCAGCGCGATCCCCGCTCCGCCCGCGGTGACGACGAGCGAAGCACGGTTGATGCTGCTCGGCTGATACCGGCGGTGCCGGCCCCGTACACCCATGGGAGCCCCCATCGAAGACATCAGGAACCTCGCAACCTAACGCCACGACCGGAGCATGACAAGGCGCACAACACAACGCGTTCGAGCGGAAGTTGGTTTCCCGCCGAATGTAGGACGCCGTTAAGGATCTCCGTCGGGGTAGCGTCGGTGTTCCTGCATTCCTCCGCACATCGAATGCACTGCCGACGCACTCAGGAGCGCACGCACATGACCAGCAGCACGGCCCAGATCGGAGTCACCGGACTCGCGGTGATGGGCAGCAACCTCGCCCGCAACTTCGCCCGCAACGGATTCACCGTCGCCGTCCACAACCGCACCGCCGCCAAGACCACGGCGCTCGTGGAGGAGTTCGGCCACGAGGGCACCTTCGTCGCCGCCGGGAGCGCGAAGGAGTTCGTGGACGCGCTGGAGCGCCCGCGCCGTCTGATCATCATGGTGAAGGCCGGCGAGCCGACCGACGCGGTGATCCGCGAGTTCGCGCCGCTGCTGGAGCCCGGCGACGTGATCATCGACGGCGGGAACGCCCACTTCGAGGACACCCGGCGCCGGGAGAAGGAGCTGCGCGAGCAGGGCCTGCACTTCGTGGGCGTCGGCATCTCGGGCGGCGAGGAGGGCGCGCTGCTCGGCCCCAGCATCATGCCCGGCGGATCCGAGGAGTCGTACGCCTCGCTCGGCCCGCTGCTGGAGAAGATCTCCGCCAAGGCCGCCGACGGCACGCCCTGCACCTCGCACGTGGGCCCCGACGGCGCCGGGCACTTCGTGAAGATGGTGCACAACGGCATCGAGTACGCCGACATGCAGCTGATCGCGGAGGCCTACCACCTGCTGCGCGAGGTGGCCGGCTACTCCCCCGCGAAGATCGCCGAGACCTTCCGCGCCTGGAACAAGGGCCGGCTGGACTCGTACCTGATCGAGATCACCGCCGAGGTGCTCGCGCACACGGACGCCGCGACCGGTCTGCCGTTCGTGGACGTGGTCGCCGACGCCGCCGAGCAGAAGGGCACCGGCCGCTGGACCGTGCAGATCGCCCTCGACCTCGGGGTGCCGGTGTCCGGGATCGCCGAGGCGGTCTTCGCCCGCGCGGTTTCGGGCCACGGCGAGCTGCGTACGGCCGCGCGGGGTCTCGCGGGACCGCAGGCCGCGCCGCTGCCCGCCGCCGAGGCGGACGCCTTCGCGGCCCGGGTGGAGCAGGCCCTGTACGCCTCGAAGATCGTCTCCTACACGCAGGGCTTCCACCAGATCCAGGCCGGCAGCGAGGAGTACGGCTGGGGCGTGGACCCGGGCGCCGTGGCCTCGCTGTGGCGCGGCGGCTGCATCATCCGCGCCGCGTTCCTGGACCGGATCCGGGCCGCGTACGACGCCCGGCCGGAGCTCCCGAGCCTGCTGGCGGACGCCGGCTTCGCCGACGAGATCGGCGCCGCGCAGGAGGACTGGCGCGAGGTGCTGGTGGCGGCGGTCCGCCAGGGCATTCCGGTACCGGCCTTCGCGGCCTCGCTGGCGTACTACGACGCCCTGCGTTCGGAGCGGCTCCCGGCGGCCCTGACCCAGGGCCAGCGCGACTTCTTCGGGGCGCACACCTACCGGCGCACCGACCGCGAGGGCTCGTACCACACCCTGTGGAGCGGCGACCGCTCCGAAGTCCGTACGGACTGACGCGGCGGGCCGCCCCTGCCCCCCGCCCCGCCCAGCTTCAGCTCAGCGGTTCCGGTGCGGGCTGCGGCGCGGGGCCGGGCGGCGGCGGGATCGGGTCGGGTTCGGGCACGGGCCCCGGTGTCGGGGGCTCGGGCCGGGGCAGCGGCCCCGGAGCGGGGAACGGATTCGGCACCGGGGCAGGTTCGGGAACGGGAGGCTGTGTCATGCCTCCAGCCTGCCCCGGTACCGGCGCCTATGCACGATCTAGGGGGAAAGTGCGGCCGCGAGGCCGGTGGCGGGGCTGGACAGGACCGGCACGGCGGTGGTGACCAGGTCCTGCGCGCCCGCCATGGACACCTGGGCGAGCACGATGACGTCCACGTCGGCTGCGGCGGCCGCGTCCGCCGTGTCGGCCACGAGGCGGTGGCAGCCGGCCTCGTCGCCCGCCGCGAAGCGGTCCCAGGCGCCGTCGACCAGCCGGGTGAGGACCCACACCGGCTGGCCGGCCCGCCCGGCCTCCTCCGCCAGCAGTTCCGCCGTCGGGGCCAGCGTCGATTCCACGGTGGCCAGTACGAGGATCCGCTCCCCGGTACGGACCGCGGCGGCCGCCAGCGGGCGGTCGACACGCAGCACCGGGACCCCGAGCTCCGGCGCCAGGGACTCGGCGACGGCCCCGATCGAGGAACAGGTCACCAGGACGGGCCCGTCACAGCCCGCCAGCAGCTCCCGCACGGCCGGAGCCTGCGAGTCGGGTCCCAGCGCCCGGGCCCGCTCCAGCAGCTCCGGCACCACCAGGTGGCGCAGGACGGCTCCCTGGTGGTGCCGGTCGCGCAGGGCGTCGAAGACCGGCGCGTGCACGGGCGAGGTGTGCAGCAGGGTCAGGTCCGGCGCGGACGGCGTCACCACAGGTCGGAGTCCGAGGCGAGCTGCGCCTTGGCCGCGGCCACCACCCCGGCCGGCGCCTCGGGCGCCTGCTCGGGGTGTTTGGCGGCCCAGCTCGCGGCATACGGGCAGAGCGGGACGACGGGCACGCCCTCGTCGGCCGCGATCCCGTAGAAGGTCTTCACCAGGTTCCCGGCGATCCCGCGGCCCTCGTGGCCCGGCTCGACGATGGTGTGGACCGCCACGAGGGCGTGGGGGGCCTCGGCGAGCACGAAGTAGGCGATGTACCCCACCACCGCCCCGTCCTCGACGGCCAGCAGCCGCCCGGCCGCGCGGTCGTCCACGAGCTTGATCGCTTCACTCGACCCGGTCTGCGACATCGTCCCGACTCCCCTCAGACAGCCACCGCGTGGGGGCTGCGCTCCTGGTCCGTTCCCGGAACCGGGGCGGACGGATCCACACCCAGTTCGATGATCCGATTGTCGCCGTCGACATGGACGACCCGCGGCTCGAACACGCGCGCCTCGGCGTCTTCCATCTGCCCGTAGCTGATCAGGATGACCAGATCGCCGGGGTGCACGAGGTGGGCGGCGGCCCCGTTGATCCCGATGACCCCCGAACCGCGCTCGCCCTTGATGACGTAGGTCTCCAGCCGGGCCCCGTTGGTGATGTCCACGATGTGCACGAGCTCACCGGGCAGCAGGTCCGCCGCGTCGAGGAGGTCGGCATCAATGGTCACGGATCCGACGTAGTGCAGGTCGGCCTGGGTGACGGTGGCCCGGTGGATCTTGGACTTGAACATGGTGCGAAGCATGCGAATACTCCCGATGTGTCTGCTCCCTGCCTGCTTCACACAGGTCAAGGGCGGTCTGCGGAGCCTACAACGATTCGCATCTCCGGTCAGCTGTCCCGGGGCTTCCCCGCACGGCAGGGCCCGGGTGGGATCAGTCGACGCCCAGGAGCCGTCTCAGGTCTTCGGGGCGGGAGGTGAACTCCGTGGCCGTCGACTGGTGGACCATGACTCCTTTCTGCATCACGGCCACGCTCCGGGCGACGGAGAGGGCCAGGGCCAGGTTCTGCTCGACGAGGACGACCGACATGCCCTGGGCGCCCACCTCGCGGATGACCTCGCCCACCTGGGAGACGATCGCCGGCGCGAGGCCGTCGGAGGGCTCGTCCAAGAGGAGCAGGCGGGGGTTGCCCAGCAGGGCCCGGGCGATCGCGAGCATCTGCTGCTCACCGCCCGAGAGCTGGTCACCGCGGTGTCCGAGCCGCTCCCCCAGCCGGGGCAGCAGGTCGAGGACGCGGGTCCTGGTCCAGGGGCCGCGCGCCGTGCGCCGCGTGGCGATCGTCAGGTGTTCGTCCACGGTCAGGGGGGCGAACACCCTGCGCCCCTGGGGGACGATGCCGACTCCGGCCCGGGCGATCACGTCGACCCGGGCTCCGGCCAGCTCCCGGCCGTCGAGGGTGATGCTGCCTCCGTAGGGGCGGACCAGGCCCATGACGGTCGATACGAGGGTGGTCTTCCCGACCCCGTTGCGCCCGAGGAGGGCGACGGTCGCGCCCTCGTCGAGGTCCAGGTCCACACCGTCGAGGACGATGCCCCCGGCGTAGCCGGAGCGCAGTCCGCGCATGCGCAGGAGCGGGTTCACGGGGTGACCTCCATGGTGGTGCCCAGGTAGGCGGTCTGGACTGCGGCGGAGGCGCGCACCTCGTCCGGGGAGCCGGTGGTGAGGTGTCTGCCGAGGTGCATGACCGTCACCGTGTCGGCGAGTGCGAAGACCATGTCGAGGTCGTGCTCGATGAGGAGGACGGTGACCTCCGCGGGCAGGGCGGCGATCAGTTCGGTGAGCCGCGCCGTCTCCGCCGGGGACATGCCGGCGGCCGGTTCGTCCAGGAGCAGCAGCCGGGGGTCGGTCCCCAGCGCCACGGCGACCTCAAGCTGGCGCCGTTCTCCGTGCGAGAGCTCGGCGGCCGTGAGCTCGTGCCGGGTGGGCAGGCCCACCCGGTCGAGCAGTTCGTGCGCCCGCGCGATCGCCGCGTTCCGGGGACCGGTGCGGCGCACCACGGCGAGCAGCACGTTCTCCAGCACGGTCTCGCGCAGGAAGAGACTGGAGTGCTGGAAGGTCGCCGCGACGCCGAGCCCGACCCGGCGGTGCACGGGCAGCCGGGTCACGTCCCGTCCGTCGACGCGGATGGTTCCGGCGGTGACGGGGAGGGTTCCCGAGATCAGGCCGAACAGGGTGGACTTGCCCGCGCCGTTCGGGCCGATGACCGCGTGCCGGGCGCCCGCCCGCACCGTCAGGTCGACCTCGTCCAGGGCCCGGAAGGAGCCGAAGTGGCGCGATACCCCGCGCAGTTCCAGTAGACCGTGATGGTGATCGTGATCGTGATCGTGATCTGTCACGTCGTCCTCTTCCGGGTGGGCCTGTGCGGGATCCGTACGCCGGCCAGTCCTCGGGGCAGCGTGTAGACGGCGATGACGAAGAGCAGTCCGAGCAGCAGCGGTCCGCGGCCGGCGACGGCTTCGAGGTTTCCGAGGTAGTCCCGGGTGAGCCAGACGAGCGCGGCTCCGGCGCAGGCCCCCCACATCGAGCCGGAGCCTCCGATGACGACGGCCAGCAGGGCCAGTGCGGCGATCTCGAAGCCGGCGTCGCCGGGCGAGACGAACCGCTGCACCGAGACCCACAGGGCCCCGGCGGCTCCGGCCAGCGCCCCGGCGCCGCAGTAGACGGTCAGGGCGTAGCGCCGGGTGGGGTAGCCGATCGCCCGCATGCGGGGCTCGTTGTCGCGGATGCCGCGCAGGGCGAGAGCGAACGAGGTCGAGCCCAGGCGGGAGACCGCTGCGAAGAGCAGCAGGAATACGGCCAGGACGTAGAAGTAGACCAGTCCGTCGAGCTCCAGGGCGGGCATGCCGGGCAGGGGTACGACGGGCGGGATGCCCGACATCCCGTCGGTGCCGTTCGTCACCGGCTTCCAGTTGACGGCGGCGCTGTAGACGATCTCGCCGATGGCCAGGGTGAGCATCAGGAACACCACGCCCCGGGCCCGTACGGCCAGCCATCCGGTGCCCGCGGCCACCAGTGCGGAGACCGCGGCGGCGACGAGGAGCTGGAGGGGGCCGATGTCGGTGATCCGGGTCGCCACGATCGCCGCCGTGTAGGCGCCGACGCCGAAGTAGGCGGACTGGCCGAGGGTCGGGAGCCCGGTCAGGCCGGTGAGCAGGTTCACGCTCAGCACGAGCAGGGCGAAGACCAGGATCCGCGACAGGGTGCCGACGGCGTACGGGCCGAGTACGAAGGGGGCCAGGGCGAGGGCTCCGGCCACGGCGGTTGCCGACAGCCGCCGACGCCTCGTGGTACCGGGGGCGGTTGTGGCCGTGGCCGTGGACGGGCTCATGCGCGCACCGCCGATGCGACGAGGCCGTGCGGGCGGACCACCAGGACGAGCAGCATGGTGCCGAAGAGCAGGAAGGGGGCGTACTCCGGGAGCAGCGCCACCCCGAGCGTCTGCACCTGGCCGATCAGCAGGGCTCCGGCGAGTGCGCCGCGCACCGATCCGAGGCCCCCCACGACCACGACGACGAGGGAGAGGACGAGGACGGTTTCGTCGACGCCCGGCCCGGGGCCGAGGATCGGCGCCCCGAGGACTCCGCCGACCGCTGCCAGGGCGGCGCCGGACGCGAAGACCCCGTAGAGCACCTTGCGGATGTCGACGCCGAGGGCGCGGACCATGTCCCGGTCGGCGACGGTGGCCCGGACGAGGGCTCCGAGCGAACTGCGCTCGAAGACGAGGTACACGAGGAGCGCGAGGCCGGCCGCGACGGCGATGAACACCAGCCGGTAGACCGGATAGGAGTGACCGAGGAGGCCGACGGTCCCGCGCAGGGCCGTGGGCGGGTCCGTGGGCAGCACGTCTCCGCCGAAGGCCGCGGCGAGGAGGTCCGCCACGATGAAGGAGATGCCGAGCGTCAGCACGGCCTGGTCCAGGTGCCCGCGGTGGGCCAGGGGCTGGGTGAGGAAGGTGAGCGCGGCCCCGCCCGCGGTGCCCACCAGGACGCCCGCCAGCAGTGCGAGGAGGAGGCCCCACAGGGTGCCGTCGGACAGGGCGTAGGCGACGTAGGCCCCGGCCAGGTAGAGCGTGCCGTGCGCGAGGTTGAGCACGTCCATCATGCCGAAGACCAGGGAGAGTCCGACCGCGATCGTGAACAGCAGCAGACCGAAGGCGACCCCGTCGACGACGCTGACGAAGTTGCCGTCCAACCATCCGGACATGTCAGCCGCCCAGTCTGCCGAGATCGGAACGGACGGTGTTGGCGCCCTGTACGACCTCGCGCAGGTACCAGGGCTGGACGGGGGTCCCGCCGCTGTTGAACCGCCAGGTGCCGCGCGGGCTGTCGATGTCCCCCACCTGGGCGATGGCCGCGTTGACCGATTCCGAAGTCACCGTGGGACCGGCCGCCTTGATGGCCTTGTCGAGGACCTGCGCCGCGTCCCATGACGCCATCGCGTACGTGGTCGGGGCCGAACCGTGGGCCGCCGTGTACGCCGGCGCGAACTGCTTGTTGGCGGCGTTGTCGAGGTCCGCACCGTAGTTGAGCGACGTGAGGATGCCGTTGGCCGCGTCGCCCTGCCCCTTGAGCACGCCGCCTTCCGTGAGGAAGCCGGGTGCGTAGAGCGGAATCCTGCCGGCCAGTCCGAAGTCCCGGTACTGCTTGACGAAGTCGACGGCCGCGCCGCCGGCGTAGAAGCAGAAGACGGCCTTCGCGCCGGACTTCTCGATCTGCGCGAGGTACGGCTGGAAGTTCTTGGTCCCCGGGAACGGCGTGTAGACCTCCTCCCCGGCCATCGCGCCGCCCGCGGGGAGGAAGGTGGACTTGAAGCCCTCCACCTCGTCCTTGCCCGCCTGGTATCCGGCCGCGATCAGGAAGACCGGGCCGCCGGCGTGCTCGGCCACGTACTTCCCGAGGGCCTTGCCCGGCTCGTCGTTGACGTACGAGGTGCGCCAGATGTACTGGGTACCGGTCAGGGTCGTGGGCGAGGCGTTCGAGCCGACAAGCGGGACCTTGCCGGTCTCGAACAGGTCCTTGACCCCGTTGATGGTGGCCGAGCTGACCACTCCGCTCACCGCGAGCACCCGGTCCTGCTTGACCAGCTTCTCGGCCGCCGCCTTGCCCGAGTCGGCCGTCTCCCCCTCATCGGCGACCACGATCTCCACCGCGCGGCCGCCGAGCTTGCCGCCGTGCTGCGCGACGTACAGCTCGAAGCCCTGCTTCATGTCGTCGCCCAGCGCCTTGTAGGTCCCCGACTGCGGGACGAGGAGCCCGATCTTCACGGGCCCGCTCTGCGGGTCCTCACCTGCCCCGAGGCTCGCGCCACCGCATGCGGTGGTCAGCAAGAGCGCCGTCGATGCGGCGACGAGACCAACGGGACGAAACCGACCTGCCATGGGAACTCCGTACGTAGTCAACCGGCCCTGAAGGGCGGGATGTTGCTGATGAGGCCGCCTCGGGGAATCCCGGGCGCAGAAGATCCGGCGCTCAGGTCCAGGCCCGGCCTCCGGTCGAAGTGACACGTGTCTATCGCGCTTTTACGACGCTCGTCAAGACTACGCAAGAGATAGGCGCACGCCCGCCCCGAACCCCTTGACCCGCGCGGCACGCATAACGCAATACTGACCCTCGTCAAATTCGCGCTATACCCATTCCGGCGACGGGCCCAAGATCAGTCAGGGAGTGAAGCACCATGACCGACGATCCATCACGGCGCAAAGTCCTCAAGAACAGCGGGGTGTTGGCGGGCGCCGCACTGCTCTCCGGGGCCGCGGGCGGGCACGCGGCGCAGGCCTCCCCGCGCACGCAGGCCGCATCCCCACCCGTAGTGGACCTGCCCTCGGGCCGACTGCGCGGGGGTACGGAAGGGGGACTCGCCGTGTTCAAGGGCGTGCCCTACGCGGCGCCGCCGGTCGGCGCCCTGCGCTGGCGGCCGGCTCAGCCGCACCCCGGCTGGCAAGGCACGCGCGAGGCGACCGCCTTCGGCCCGAGCGCCCCGCAGCCCTACCGGGAAGGGGGCGACCAGGTGCTCGGCACCCACGGCTCGCCCCCCTTCGACGAGGACTGCCTCACGCTCAACGTCTGGACGCCCGCAGCCGACGGCGCCAAGCGGCCGGTCATGGTGTGGATCCACGGCGGCGGCTTCATCTCCGGGTCCGGCTCCCTGCCGAACTACTCCGGCGAGACCTTCGCACGCGACGGCGACCTCGTGGTCGTGACCGTCAACTACCGCCTCGGGCCGCTGGGTTACCTCTACTTCGGCGAGGACGGCGCCGGGGGGAACTTCTGGCTCACCGACCAGCTCGCCGCGCTGCGCTGGGTACGGGACAACATCGCCGCGTTCGGCGGGGACCCCGACGACATCACCGTCGCCGGACAGTCCGGCGGCGCGCTCTCGGTCGCGGCGCTGGCGGGCGTCCGCCCCAAGGGCAGACCGCTGTTCCGGCGCGCCATCCTGCAGAGCCCTCCGCTCGGACTGAAGATCCCCACCCGCGCCGAATCCCTCGAACGCACCGCCGTCTACCTGGACATCCTCGGGGTCGGGAACGTGACGGAACTGCGGGCCGTGCCCTGGCCGCGCCTGATCGCCGCCACCTTCGAGATGTTCGGGCGCACCGGACGGTGGGGCTACTGGTCGACCCCGTTCCTGCCGGTGCTCGACGGGGTCACGCTGGATCACGACCCGGCCGAGCTGCTGCTCGGCGGAGCCGGGGCGGACATCGACGTCCTGATCGGCTGGACCAGGGAGGAGGCCAACTTCGCCTTCGCACTGAGCGAGCCGTACGCCGCCGCGACCAGGGAACAGGTGGTGGCCAGGGCGCGGGACACCTTCGGGAACCGGGCGGAGCAGGCGTACACCGCGTACGAGGAGGCCCGGCCGGGCGCCCGCCCCGTGGACGTCCTGATGGACCTGATCACCGACGACCTGTTCCGCATGCCCGCCGTGGCGCTGGCCGAACGCCGCGCGGCCCGCGGACGTCCGGTCTGGGCGTACCAGTTCAACCTGCCGACCCCCGCGCACGACGGCCGGCTCGCGGCCGCGCACTGCCTTGAACTGCCTTTCGTGTTCGACAACTTCGACAAGTGGTCGCAGGCGCCCTTCCTGGCGGGGCTGAACCCCAGGGTCCGTGACGGTCTCGCCTCGACGATGCACTCGGCCTGGATCTCCTTCATCCGTACCGGCGACCCCAACCACCACCCGATGCCGCAATGGGGCCGCTACGACCAGGACACCCGGACGACGATGGCCCTCGACTCGGTCACCACGGCAGTCGGCGACCTCGCGGGCTACTGGCGGCGCCTGCACCGTCCGGCAGGGCGGTAACCGGTCAACCCTCGGGGGTCGCCCCGACGGCGCAGGCGACCCCCGCGGGTACTCCGGGGCCGGCGCGGCGAGCACCTCCGCCAGCCTCCGGAAGGAATATGCCCTGCTCGTAGCCCTGGGCAACCGTGCTGTCCAGCAGGTGAGTTACTGGCCGGAAGGCATGGAACGGTGCGCACCGCTCCGGTACCTTTCCGTCACGTCGCCGCCACACCCGGGGCACAGGGCCCCATGGGACTTGCGGCGCGAAGGACCCGACACCTGTTGACGACACTGACCGAAGTCTTCACAGTCCGGCCGTACACCCCGCACTGCCAGGTGATCCACACCGAAGGCGATCACGCTGTGATCGGCATCTCGCCCGGAAACAGCTACTTCTCCGCCCAGCGCGTCCTCGACCTCGCTCAATGGGGCATGCGCAACTTCGCACAGGTCGATCTCATCTACACCGACCTGCACGTGGCCGAGATGTACGAGGCCCTCGGCTACGACCCCGACGAAGCCCGTCGCAAGGCGGTCAAGAACCTGCGGGGCGTCCGCGCCAAGGTCAACAACGCAGCGGCCGAAGCCGACCCCACCGGCACGCGTTTACGCTCCCGGCCCATGTCTGCGCTCACCGACATTCCCGCGTACCGCGCGCTCCACACCCACCTGTACGACCTGCTGGACACCGACCCGGAGTTCCGCAGCACCTGCAACTCCCTGGTCGACGCGTTCCTCTCGTCCAAGGTGCTGGGCGGCAAGACCGCCACCACCCGGCAGCGCGAAGTCTGCCTGCAGTACGTCTGCGCCGAAGCGCCGCTCTTCCTCGACACCCCCGCGATCCTCGGGGTGCCGTCCTCCCTCAACTGCTACCACCAGCTCCTGCCGATGGCGGAACTGCTCTATTCGCGCGGCTCCGGCCTGCGCGCCTCGCGCAACCAGGGCCACGCCGTCATCACCCCCGCCGAAGGAGCACCCGATGTCCACTGAGACCCTCCTCGACTTCCCGTTCTCCGCCCGCGGCGACCAACTCCCCTACCAGGTGGAAGAGTTGCGCGAGCAGCCGGTCAAGCGGGTCCGCACGATCGCCGGGGACGAAGCCTGGCTCGTCTCCTCCTATGAGCTGTGCAAGCAGGTCCTCGAGGATCCCAGATTCAGCCTGAAGGACACCTCCGCTCCCGGGGTGCCCCGCCAGTACGCGCTGACGATCCCGCCCGAGGTCGTCAACAACATGGGCAACATCACCGGCGCCGGTCTGCGCAAGGCCGTCCTCAAGGCGATCAACCCCAAAACCGACGGTCTCACCGACTGGATGCGCGGCCACGCCTCCGAGCTCGTCGACGGCCTCCTCACCCACGGGGCGCCGGTCGACCTGCGCGGCCAGTTCACCAACCCGTACGCCGAGAACCTGCACTGCCGCATCCTCGGCATCCCGCAGTCCGACGCCCCGCGGCTGGCGTCCAGCCTCGACATCGCGTTCATGAACTCGGCCTGCCCGGTCACCGGTGCCAAGCTCAACTGGGACCGGGACATCGCCTACATGGTCGAGCGCCTGGACGATCCCGCCACCACCGGGCTCGTCGCCGAGCTGGCGGCCCTGCGCCCGGACCCCGAATACGCGCACCTGACCGACGAGATGCTCGCCACGGTCGGGGTCACCCTGTTCGGCGCCGGGGTCATCTCCACCATGGGCTTCCTGACGATGGCGGTCTTCTCCCTCCTCCAGAACCCGGACGTGTGGGAGCAGTTGCGGAAGGCGCCGGAGAAGATCCCGGCGGCCGTGGACGAACTCCTGCGCGTCAACCTCTCCATCGGCGACGGCCTGCCCCGTCTCGCCCTCGAAGACGTCACCCTCGGGGACGTCGAGGTGAAGAAGGGGGAGCTCCTCCTCGTCCTGGTCGAGGCCGCCAACACGGACCCGGCCGTGTTCAGCGATCCCCACGTCGTCGACATCGACCGGCAGAACGCGGCCACGCACCTCTCGTTCGGCGGCGGACCGCACTACTGCCCCGCCACCGCCCTCGGCAAGCGGCACACCGAGATCGCCATCGAAGTGCTGCTGGAGAAGATGCCCCGCCTCCAGCTCGCCGTGCCGGTCGACCAGCTCGTCTGGCGCACCCGGTTCATGAAGCGCCTCCCCGAGCGGCTCCCCGTCCTCTGGTAGCCGCCCGGTGCGACGAGGGGCCCCGGCCGGATCTTCCGGCCGGGGCCCCTCGTCCCGCGCACCGGCGGACCGTACGGCGGGTCAGTCCTCGGTGCGGCCCAGGTCGGGACGGCCCCGCAGCTCCACCGTGCGGCCGGCCGAGGCGTGCAGTTCGAGCACGGTGATCTCGTTGCGGCCCGCCCGAAGCACCGGGCCGGGGACGTACAGGGTGGCCTGCGCGCCGCGGGACCAGTACCGGCCCAGGGGGAAGCCGTTGATCCAGACGCTGCCCTTGGTCCAGCCGGGCAGGGCGAGGAAGCTGTCGGCCGGGTCCGCCACGTCGGCGTACCCGCGGTGGAAGGCGGGGCCCACCGGCGGCGCCGCCGGGTCGAAGGGCCCGAAGGGCAGAGCGGAGACACCCGCCGGATCGTCCAGGGGCAGGGCCCGGCTCGTCCACCGCTCCGGGGAACGGCCGTTGACGAGGACGCGGCCGAGGAGTCCCTTGCGGTCGTGGATGCCCGGCCCGTAGTTGACCCGCCCCTGGTTCTCGACGAGTACCGACAGCCGGGCTCCGGGGCGGGGGACGGTGAAGGCGAGGGCGTGCTCGTGGCTCTCGCGCTCCAGTACCCCGACGGGCTGGCCGTCGACGAACACCTGTGCGCGGTCGCGCACTTCCTCGGCATACAGGACGGCCGGGCCGCCGGCCGTCAGCAGGGTCTCGTACAGGACGAAACCGAAGCCCTGGCCGAGCTGCTCCATCGTGAGCGGCCGGCCCGCCTCCACCGGGCGGCCGAGGAGTTCTACGTGCTCCAACAAGCTTGCCACATCGGCGAGTTCGACGGTGCCGTGGTCGAGCTTCGGGCCGGGTGCGGGCACCGGAGCGTCGGGGACGGGGCCGTACTTCGCGAGGACCTCCCGGAAGGCCGTGTACTTGGCCGTGGGATCGCCGGCCTCGTCCAGGAGGGCGTCGTAGTCGTAGGAAGTGACCGTGGGACGGTAGGTCCCCTTGTCGTTCGCGCCGTTGGTGAAGCCGAAGTTGGTTCCGCCGTGGAACATGTAGATGTTGACGGAGGCACCGGCGGCGAGCAGCCGGTCGAGGTCGGCCGCCGCGTCCTCGGCGCCGCGCACGGTGTGCGGTCCGCCCCAGCGGTCGAACCAGCCGACCCAGAACTCCGAGCACATCAGAGGCCCTTCGGGCCGGTGCGCGCGCAGCTCCGCGAGCCCGTCCTCGACCCGGCTGCCGAGATTGACGGTGCTCAGCACTCCTTCCGTACTGCCCCGGGCCAGGTCCGCGGGCTGGTCGCAGGTGAACAGGGGGACGTCCACGCCGTGCCGGCGCAGCAGCCCGACCAGTTCGGCGAGGTAGCCGGGATCCTGTCCGTAGGCCCCGTACTCGTTCTCGAGCTGGACGGCGAGCACCGGGCCGCCCCGGCTGCCCAGCCGGGACAGCAGGGGCGGCAGCAGCGCGCCGAGGTACTCGTCCACGGCCCGCAGGAAGCGCGGGTCGCGGCTGCGCAGGACGATGCCCTCCTCGGCGAGAAGCCACGGGGGCAGGCCGCCGCCCTCCCATTCCGCGCAGATGTACGGGCCCGGGCGCAGCAGGACGTACAGGCCTTCGGCGGCGGCGAGGTCGAGGAACCGGGGCAGGTCGAGGCCCGCGTCGAGCCGGAACTCCCCGCGCCGCGGGGCGTGGAGGTTCCACGGGACGTAGGTCTCGACCGTGTTGAGGCCCAGCAGGCGTGCCTTGCGGAGCCGGTCGGCCCATTGCTCCGGATGGACGCGGAAGTAGTGCAGTGCACCGGAGACGATGCGGAACGGCCGGTCGTCGAGACGGAATCCGTCTGCGGCGATCTCCAGTCGGGGCATGCCGTGCGCTCCTGGGGGCGGGAGAGGGGGAAGGGGGCTCGGGGTCATTTCAGGGGGCGGCACAGCAGGGCGTCGGGGACCCCGCCGTGGTTCCACTGCCAGGTGAAGGCGACGCCCGCGAGGTACTCGGTGTCGGCGCACTGGCCCTTGTAGTGGCCGGGCGCCCAGTCGCTGGCGTTCGACCCGCCGGTGGCGGGGCGGTTGTCCCCGTGGTCGAACCAGAGCGTGCGGCCGGTGACGGGCAGGGCGGCGGCCGCGGGAGCGCACAGCAGGGCGGACATGGCGTTGTTGCGGACGCTGTAGCCGACGGCGAAGCTCTGCTCGGGGCACTGGAGCTTGTTGTAACCGCCGGCCCAGTCGCCCCGGGTGACGTACCGCTCGTCCGTGACGACGGTCCAGGATCCGGCGGCCTTGGCCGGGCCGCCCGCGTCGGTGCACAGGCCGCGGCTGTCGCTGCGGCCGAGGCCGGCCAGCCGCTGGGAGTCGGGGCAGTTGCCCTTGCGGTTGCCCGGGGACCAGTCGGGCCCGGCGAGCATGGTGGCGGAGACGTCGTAGTCGGTGTGGTCGAGGTCGAGCATGTTCCAGTGGCCGACCGGGGCCACCGGGCCGGTGCGGCCGGGTGCGGAGACCAGCCGGTTCCAGTCGTCGGCGCGCCAGTCCCCGCCGTCCCCGATGCCCCGGCGGACGCCGGTGGGCCCGTAGGACAGCAGCGCCCAGGTGTCCATCGGGGCGCCCGCGGCGTCGGTCCAGCCGACGAGCGGCCAGATCGCGAAGTCGGTGTCGTTGGCCACGAGGATGTCGGTGAAGCGGTGCAGCCAGGCCCGTTCCTTGGGGTTCTCGGGGCCGAGACCGCCGGCGCCGAACTCGCTGATCCATACCGGGGCGGTGAAGTGCTGCCCCTCACGGGTGACGAACAGGGCCTCGGAGTCGACTACTTGGGCGAGCTGCTCGGGGGTGAAGTCCTGGTAGCGCGGATCGTTCGTGGAGCCGGGTCCGCTGCCGGCGCCGGTGTTGGCCGGGCCGGTGTAGGCGTAGAAGTGGGCGGCGTAGACGAGCTTGCCCGACTCGATCAGCGTGTGGGAGAGATTGGCGACCGGTGTCAACATGGGGCGTCCGTGCGGGAGTCCGGCGAGCGGGATGCCGTACCAGTTGATGCCCTCCATGACGACGAGCACGTCGGGGGCGGCACGCAGGATCCGGTTGCCGGCCTCCTCGAAGGCGGCGTAGGCGTCGTGGGCGTCGTACCAGCCCCAGTTGGGGTCGTCCCAGGTGTCGCGGCGCACCTCGTTGCGCAGGTCGGCGCCCACGACCCGCTTGTCCGCCTTGTAGCGGTCCACCATGAACACCCAGTCGTCCACCCACTGCTGGGTGCTCTGGCCGCTGTTCCAGCGCTCGTTCCCGTCCAGGCCGCAGCAGAAGCGGGCGGTGGTGGTGTGGTTGTTGAGGATGACCGCGAACCCGTCCGCGGTGAGCGCGGCGACGACCGCGTCGAGGACCTGGAGCGGGGTCTTGCC
This sequence comes from Streptomyces sp. NPDC058401, assembly GCF_042722885.1. Taxonomy (NCBI): domain Bacteria; kingdom Bacillati; phylum Actinomycetota; class Actinomycetes; order Kitasatosporales; family Streptomycetaceae; genus Streptomyces; species Streptomyces sp. NPDC058401. The sequence goes on along the minus strand of NZ_JBHXKA010000054.1, from coordinate 12,236 downwards.
CTTCAGCTGCGGGTTGGCGGCGACCGCGGCGTCCGGGACGGGGGTCGTGTCGTGGACGAGTGCGTTGGAGAACGGCAGCCGGATGCTGTTGAGGCCCAGTCCGTGGAAGTCGGCCAGGATGGCGGCCATCGGAGCGCGGTCCAGGCCGAGGGGCATGTTGTTCGCCGCTATGCCGTGCATGTGGCTGGCGGGGTCGTTGATGTCCCCGCTACCCGTCCACGTCCCCTGGGCTCCGGCCCAGTTGCCCGCCTTGAGCTTGAAACGGTTCCCCGCGGCGTCCACGATCCAGCGGCCCCGGGTGCTGAGCGGCGCCGTCCAGGAGGCCGCCAGCTCGGGACCGGTGAGGACGGTGGGCGCCGCCGGGACGCCGGCGGGGGCGGGGGCCGTCGCGACGGCCGTGGTGGTGGTGCCGAGGAGCAGCGCGGACAGCACGGCTAGTGCCGAGGCCGCGCGTCGGAGCAGTGGTGTGCCTGTCACGTTGGATCCTTCGGAGAGGGAGGATGTGCCGTGCCGTGTTGTGCTGTGCCGATGCGGTTCTGTGCTGCCGTGCCGTGCAGTGCCCTGCCGTGCGGTTGCGCGCCGTGCTCCGAGTGCTCAGCCCTTGAGGCCGCTGGTGGCGATGCCCGCGACGATGTAGCGCTGGGCGATCAGGAACATGACGACCAGGGGGACGATCGTCACGACGGCTCCGGCGAACAGGCCGGGCAGGTTGATGGTCTGCGAGGTGAGGAACGTCGACAGGGCGATCTGGGCCGTCCAGGCCGACGGGTCCTGTCCGATGACCAGGGGCCACAGGAAGGAGTTCCAGCTGTCGATGAACGCCAGCGCGCCGAGCGAGGCGAGCATCGCCCCCGAGTTGGGCAGGGCGATCTGGCGGTAGAGGCCGATCCAGCCGAGCCCGTCCAGCCGTCCGGCCTCTTCGATCTCGGCCGGGAACTGGAGGTAGAAGTTGCGGAACAGCAGGACGGCGAAGGGGTTGAACAGGCCGGGCGCGATGATGCCCCACAGCGTGTTCACGCCGCCCAGGGAGCCGACCACGACGAAGGTCGGCACGAAGGTCACCGAGCCGGGGATCATCAGGGTGGCGACCACCAGGGCGAGCAGCACTCCGCGTCCCGGTACCGGGATCCTGGCGAAGGCGTAGCCGGCGGCGGAGGCCAGGAGCGTGGAGACGGGGGCCGTGACGAGGGCGATCACGGTGGAGTTCGCCAGCGCCCGGCCCATCGACAGGGTGGGGTCGTCGAAGAGGGCGGTGAAGTTCTCGAAGTGCATCGCCGACGGCCACCAGGTCCAGTGCGGCGACGTGATGCCCCGGGCGTCCATGAGGGAGCCGCGCAGCATCAGGTAGAAGGGCGTCAGGAAGGCCGTCGTCAGCAGGCCCACCAGCAGTCCGCGCACGCAGAGGCGCACGGCTGCGGACAGTTTCGCCGCGGTCCTCACGACCGGCTCACCCCTCGCTCCTGCCGAATCCGGTGAAGCGCCCCTGGATCAGGGTCACCCCGACGATGAGCGCGGTGAGGAGGAAGGCTCCGGCCGATCCGAGTCCGTAGTCCTGACTGCCCATCGCGGTGTTGTACAGGTAGACCAGCGGAGTCTGGACGGGAGCCGAACCGGTCCCGGATAGCCCGCTGTTGAAGAGGTTGTAGAACTCGTCGAAGGCCTGGAAGGCGGCGATGAAGAGCAGCATGAGCACGGCGACGGAGGTGCCCCGCAGCATGGGGAGCGTGATCCGGCGCAGCAGCCGCAGGCCGGTCGCGCCGTCGAGGGCGGCTGCCTCGTAGAGCTCCTTGGGTATGCCCTGGAGTCCGGCCAGGAAGAGCACCATGTAGAAGCCGACCTGGAGCCAGAGCCGGAGGCTGACCAGCACGATCCAGTACAGCGGTGGGGTGGTGGTCTGGAGCCAGGGGACCGGGTCCATGCCGAACCAGCCGCCGAGGGTGTTGGCGATGCCGGACGGGAGCCCGTTGAACAGGCACATCTTCCACAGGAGCGAGGCGGCGACGTAGGACACGGCCGCCGGGATGAGGAAGACGGTGCGCAGCACCGCCCGCCCGCGCCGGATCCGGTGGACCAGCAGGGCGAGCCCGAGGGAGGCGGCGAAGGTGACCGGCACGATGAAGGCGGTGAACAGCAGGATCTGGGTCAGGGAGCCGCGGAACGTCCCGTCGGAGAGCAGGCTCCGGTAGTTGTCCAGCCCCACCCAGCGGCTGGGAGCGATGGTGCCGCGGGCATCGCTCAGGCTGAGCAGGAAGCTCCAGCCGATGGCGACGTACTTGAACACGCCGAGGCCGATCAGCATCGGAGCGGTGAGCAGCGCGAAGGCGAGAAGCCCACCGGCGCGTGGGCGGGCGGTGCGGGAGCGGCCGGGTCGGGGGCCGCCCGTGCGGGCCGCGCCCGTCGCGGGCCGCCCGGACGGTCCCGGCCGCCGCCCGGACGGTCCTGTGGTTTCCGGTGCGGAGAGCATCAGCCGCGCTGCTTGTCGATGGCGCCCTGCGCCTGCCTCACCGCGTCCGCCAGGAGCCCGGCGGGGTCTCCCTGCCCGGCGGCTATTTTGGCGGCGGCCGCGCTGAAGACGCTGCTCACCGCGGTGTCCCAGGTGCCCGGGTTGGACTTGCCGTACTTCGCGGCCAGTTCCACGGCCTCCTTGGCGGCTCCGTCGGTGAGCTTCGCGGCGCCCGCCGCCACGGACGTGCGGGGCGGGACGTGGAACCCGTAGCTCTCGGCCCAGTCCTTCTGCAGGTCCGTCTGCTGGATCCACAGCCACTGGACGAACTTCTTGGCGGCGTCCACGTTCCTGCTCTTGGCGTTGACGCAGCTGGTCCAGCCCCCGACCCGCACGACGGGGGTGCCCCCGGCCTTGAAGGCGGGCCACGGCAGGACGCCGAAGTCCTCGCCGAGCGCGGTCTTGACGGCGGGCATGGCCCACAGGCCGCACCACTGCATCGGGACGACGTTCTGATTGAGGGCGGACGGGTCCCACCAGTCGGTGGTGAAGCCGAGGAGCAGGGACTTGTCCTCGTGCAGCCGCCTGAGGCCGGTCAGGGCCTCCAGCGCCTGCGGGGATCCGAAGGCCACCTTGCCGTCGGTCACCAGGTCGCCGCCGTTCGAGCGGACCGCGAGGATCGGGCTGTCGCCGAGGCCGCCGTTGCCGAGGAAGAGGCCCTTGCCGGACTTGGCGGTGAGGGCCCTGGCCGCCGCGGCCAGCTCGTCGAAGGTGGTGGGCGGGGCGATTCCGGCCCGGGACAGCGCGCTCTTGCGGAAGTACAGCATCATCACGTCGTCGATCATCTTGACGCCGTAGAGCTTGCCGTCGACGCCCACACCGCCGATGGCGTTGGCGTTGAAGTCCGACCGGGCGCTCCCGTAGATCTCGTCGAGGGCGGCTATCTGGCCCCGGCGGGCCAGGCTCTCGCTGAAGTCGCCGATCTCGAAGACGTCCGGGGCGGCGTCGGTGAGCAGGGTGGCGTTGAGCTTGCCGGAGTAGTCGCCGGGGACCCAGGTGACCTTGACGGCGATGTCCGGGTGGGCCTTGGTGAAGGCGGTCGCGTAGCGCAGTGCGGCCTGCTGGGTGCCGGCCTCGCCGTACGCGTGGTACCAGACGTTCAGAGTGGTCTTCGCCCCGGAGGAGGCGCCCGCGTTCGGGTCGGTGGAACAGCCGGTGGTCACCGCGGCTCCGGCGACGATCATCAGCGATCCGCCGAGAAAACGCCGTCGGCTAAGCTCGGTTCTGTGCGCGCTCATGTCGCATCCTTCCGTGAGGGTAGGCGGGATGTGGGTGTGTCCGGCCCAGGTCGGTGCCCTCCATCAGTGCTTGCCGGCAGTGAGGGGCACCGGCCGGGTGAGCCGGGTGCGGGTGCGGGTGGTGCGGTACGAGTGCTGCGTGCGCGTGGTGCGGTACGAGTGCTGCGGGTACGGGTGGTCCGGTACGAGTGCTGCGGGAACGGGTACTGCGTGCGCGTGGTGCGGTACGAGTGCTGCGCCGCTACGGCAGCGCCGCGGCGGCCGTGCTCGGCGGGAACAGTGCCTGGACCGCCACCGCGGCGGCTCCGCGGGCCCACTCCTCCCAGGGGAGCGGGCGCAGGGACAGGGGGCACTTGACCGCGGCCCCGAAGGCGTGTGCGGCGTAGGCGTCCTTGATGTGCTGTCCGAACAGGTCGTACGTGCCGGCTCCCTCGCCGCTGACCACGACGCGTTCCGGGCCCACGAGGTTGACCAGGGTGGCGATGCCGACGCCGATCGCGCGACCCGCCCGGGCGAAGGCCTCGCGGGCCACGGGGTCCCCGTCGCGAGCCATCTCCACGGCCCGGTCGAAGCCGAGGCCGGGCACGCCGGTCCCGCGGCGGACCGCTTCGAGGATCGCCCCGGTCGAGGCGATGGCCTCGACGCAGCCGACCGCGCCGCAGCGGCAGCGCGGACCGGCCGGGTCGACGGGGATGTGCCCCATCTCCCCGGCCACTCCGTAGGCGCCCGTCACCAGTTCTCCGTTGACCACGAGCGCGGAGCCGATCCCCGCGCCGATCGTGACCAGCGCGAAGTAGCCGGTACCGACCCCCTCCCCGAACCAGTGCTCGGCGATGGTCAGGGCCTTGACGTCGTTCTCGACGGTGACCGTCAGCCCCGTGGCGCCGGCCAGGGTCTCGGCGAGCGGTACGTCGCGCCAGCCGAGGCGGCCGGAGAAACGGACCCGGCCACCGCCCCGGTCCACGTCCCCCGAGACCGCGATGCCTAGGTGCCGGGTGCGCTCCCTGAACGCGGTCTCGGTGTCGAGTAGTTCGTTGACAAGACCGGCCAACAGTGCGGCCACTGAGCCGGGTTCGTGACTGTCGAGGGTTCGTTCGGCCGTGGCGCGGACCTGGGCCCGCAGGTCGCAGACCACGCCGAACAGCCGCTCGTCGCTGATCTTCACGCCGACGAAGAACTCCCGGTCGGGGGTGACGGCCAGCGGGTTGACCGGACGGCCGGCCCCGGGAGCGGTGCGCTCCGGAGGGAGTTCGTACAGGTACCCGTCGTCGATGAGCGGTCGCGCGGCCTTGGTGATGGCCGTCGAGGAGAGCCCGGTGCGGCGCGCGAGCTCCACCCGGCTGAGGGGGCCCTCGGCCAGGAGCAGGGCCAGGACCGCCGTTTCGGCCGGTGCGGTGACCAGGGGCGGCTGCGAGTGGTTTCGAAACACGGGTGCAACGTAGAGCAAATAAATAACTTCGTCCAGTATTGATTTCGACCCGGGGTCCGCCCTAGCCTCTGGCCAACTCCTTGCCCGTACAAGGGCCTTCGACCTCAGGGGATCCCTTCGTGCCTGCCGCGCTCCCGCTCGCCACCTTCGACCCCGGTTCCGGCCTCGCCGTGCTCCGCACCCCGAACAGCGTGTACGCCCTGCGCATCGGCCCGGACGGCAGCCCGCGGCACCTGTACTGGGGCGCACCGCTCGCCGCCGCCGACCTCGCCCTGCTCCCGGAGGCCGCCTCACCCGCCGCGAGCAGCTTCGAGGCCGGGGCCGCCGCGGACGAGCTGGCTCCGCAGACCGGGGCGCGGTTCGGTCCGGCGGGCCTCCAGGTCCGCTTCGCCGACGGAACCGTCGGCGCGCAGTGGGAGTTCGCCGGACACCGCATCGACGGCGGCGAGCTGCGGCTCTTCCTCGACGACCGCCGCTACCCCCTGCGCACGGAGCTCGGCTACCGCGTCCGGCCGGGCAGTGACGTCGTCGAACGGTGGGTGGAGCTCACGCACACCGGAGCCGCGAGCGGTACCGGCAGAGGGGGCGGAACAGAGCACGGCCCGATCACCGTCGACCGGCTGGACTCCGCCTCCTGGACGGTCCCGGAACTCGCCGACTACCGGCTCAGCCACCTCACGGGCGGCTGGAACAGCGAGTTCCAGCTGCACCGCGACCGGCTCCCGGTGGCCGAGACCGTCCTGACCAGCCGCCGCGGGCTCACCGGCCACCACGCCAGCCCCTGGCTCGCCCTCGACGACGGCTCCGCCACCGAGGAGCGGGGCGAGGTGTGGAGCACAGCCCTTGCCTGGAGCGGCAGTTGGCGCATCACCCTGCACCGCGACGCCGTGGGCCGCACCACCTGGACGGGCGGATTCGGCCACGAGGGACTGCGCTGGACCCTGGAACCGGGCGGGAGCCTGCGCACCCCCGTGTTCGCCGGGCTCCACACCCCGCACGGCTTCGGCGCCGCCAGCCGGGCCTGGCACGGCTACGTCGCGGACCACGTACTGCCGGAGCCCGGACGGGAACGGCCCGTCCTCTACAACTCCTGGGAGGCCACCGGCTTCGACGTCGACCAGGCCGGCCAGATCAAGCTCGCCTACCTGGCCGCCGGGCTCGGCGCCGAGCTGTTCGTCCTGGACGACGGCTGGTTCGGCGCCCGGCGCGACGACCGGGCCGGGCTGGGCGACTGGACCCCGCGACCCGAAGCCTTTCCCGAGGGGCTGCGCCCCCTCGCCGACGAGGTCCACCGCCTCGGGATGGCCTTCGGCCTCTGGGTGGAGCCGGAAATGGTGAACCGGGACAGCGAGTTGTACCGCGCGCATCCGGACTGGGTCGTCCACTCCCCCACCCGGGAGGCCACCGAACTGCGCCACCAGCTGGTACTGAACTTCGCCCGGCCCGAGGTCGAGACCTGGGCCCACCGCACCCTGGACCGGCTCGTGCGCGACCACCGGGTGGACTGGCTCAAATGGGACGCCAACCGCGCTTTCACCGAGGCCGGTTGGGAGGGAAACCCCGATCCCGACCGGCTCTGGATCGACCACACCCGGGCCGTCCACCGCGTCATGGACCGGCTGCGCGCCGACCACCCGGGCCTGCGCATCGAGGCGTGCGCGGGCGGCGGCGGACGCGTCGACCTCGGCATCCTGGCCCGCACCGACCAGGCCTGGACCTCCGACAACACCGACCCCGTCGACCGGATCGCCATCCAGGACGGCTTCAGCCAGCTCTTCCCGGCCCGGACCATGGCCGCCTGGGTCACCGACAGCCCCAACACGGCCACCGGCCGCAGCACTCCGCTGCGCTTCCGCTTCCACGTCGCCATGGCCGGTGCGCTCGGGCTCGGCGGGGACCTGACGGGCTGGTCCGCCGAGGAGCTCGACGAAGCCGCCGCGCTCGTGGCCCAGTACAAGCAGATCCGCCCCCTGGTCCAGTACGGGATCCAGCACCGCATCAAGGCCGCGGGCGGGGTGACGGCCGTCCACTACGCCGCCGCGGACGGCGGCGAGCATGCCGTGCTCGCCTGGCGGCCCACGACCCGCTTCGGCCACCGGCCCGCCCCCGTCAAGCTGCCCGCACTCGACACCGGCGCCCGGTACCTGGACCCGGACCGGGACCGGGTCCACAGCGGCGCCCTCCTGGTCCACCACGGCATCGAACTGTCGCTGCCCGCCGGTGACTACGCGAGCCGACTGATCCGGCTGCGGCGCATCGCCCCCTGAACCCTGACCTCCGACCTCTGACCTCCGACCTCTGACCTCCGACCCCTGCGTACCGGGCGCCGCGCCCGGTACGCGGAGACCCGCACCCACTCACAGGCACCACAGACACCTTGGACCGGACTATGCACACTCAACACGTTCTGGTCGTCGGCATCGACGGCGTACGGCTCGACCTGCTGCCGCAGTTGGACACCCCGCACCTCGACGAGATAGCCGACGCGGGTTTCCTCGCCCCCGTCGAGATCGACGAGGCCACACCGACGATGTCCGGGCCGTGCTGGTCCACCATCGCCACCGGGGTCACCGTCGCCAAGCACGGGGTGTGGGGCAACCGGCTCGACGGCAACCGGCTCGACGTCTTCCCCGACTTCACCACGCGCCTGGCACTCGAATGCGGACGGCGGACCTTCGCCGCCGGCGGCTGGGCCCCCTTGTTCCTCGCCCAGCAGGGCGGCCCGCTCTTCACCGCCCCCAGCCGGCTGAGCTACATCGCCCCGCGCGCGGACACGCCGGAGGCCTGGGAGGAGGCCGACGAGGCGGTGGCCGCCGAAGCGGCGCACGTGCTGGGTTCCGGGGAGGAACTGCACGCCTCCTTCGTGTACTTCGGCGCCGTCGACGAGACCGCGCACTTCCTCGGCTGCGGTGAGGAGTACCGCCGCTCGATCGAGACGGCGGACCAGCGCCTGGGCCGCCTCGTCAAGGCCGTGCGCGACCGCCCGGGCCATGCCGGGGAGCAGTGGACGGTGATCGTGGTGACCGACCACGGGCACCGCGACGAGGGGGGCCACGGGGGACGCAGCGAGCTGGAGCGCACGGCCTGGGTGGCCGCGTGCGGCCCCGGCCTGGCCGCCGGCGCGGCTCCGCCGGTGGTCCGGCACACCGATGTCGCCGCCCACGTCTACGCCGCGCTGGGCATCGGCCTGGACGGCCACTGGACCCTGGACGGAGTCCCCTTCACCGCCTGAGATCGGGGGCGGGCAGCAGGCCGGGGCCCCGGGAGCAGTCCCGGGGACCCGGCTACGGCTACGGCTACGGCTCCAGCCGGCGGGCGCCCGCCGCCGGGGTGGCGGTGAGGAGGCGCGGGAGCCGGTGGCCGGCCGCCCCGAAGGCCGCCGTGACGGAGCCGCCCACCGCGTCCTCGCGGCCCGCCTCCACCAGGGCGATGACGGAGCCGCCGAAGCCGCCGCCCGTCATCCGGGCACCGAGGGCCCCGGCGCCCAGCGCGGCCGTCACGGCCAGGTCGGTCTCCGCGCAGGAGACCCGGTAGTCGTCGCGGAGCGAGGCGTGACCGGCCGTCAGGATCGGTCCGAGGGCGGCCGCTTCGCCCTGCCGGAGCAGGGCGACGGCCTCGGCGACCCGGCCGTTCTCGGTCACCACGTGACGGACCAACGGGGCGAGTTCCGCCGGGAGTTCGTTCAGGGCCCCCGCAAGGTCCCCGGCGGGCAGGTCCCGCAGGGCGCGCAGGCCCAGCAGCCCGGCCGCCCGTTCACAGCCCGCGCGCAGGGCCGCGTACGCCCCGTCGCCCAGGTCGTGGGAGACCCGGGTGTCGATCACGAGCAGTCCGAGTCCCTGTCCCGGCAGGTCGAGCGGTACCTGCCGGTGGTGTTCCGGGGTGCGGGCGTCGAGGTGGAGGGCGGCCCCGGTGGTGCAGCACACGGAGGCCATCTGGTCCATGATCCCGCAGGGGACGCCGGCGAAGGCGTTCTCCGCCCGCTGGGCGATCCGGGCCAGTTCGGGCCCGGGCAGCCGCAGTCCGTACAGCCCGTCGTAGGCGACCGCGACCGCGCACTCCAGTGCGGCGGAGGAGGAGAGGCCCGCGCCGGTGGGCACCGTGCTGTCGAAGTGGAGGTCGGCGCCGCCGACCGGGTGTCCCGCCTCCGCGAGGGCCCAGACCACTCCGGCCGGGTACGCGGCCCAGCCCGGCACCGCCCCGGGGACCAGGTCCGCCAAGGCCAGCTCGGTGATCCGGCCGTCGCCCTGTGCGCTGTGCAGCAGCAGCCGGCCGTCCGTACGGGCCCGGGCCGCGAGCAGGGTGGTCTGCGGGAGGGCGATGGGGAGGGCGAACCCGTCGTTGTAGTCGGTGTGTTCACCGATCAGGTTGACCCGCCCCGGCGCCGCCCAGATCCCGTCGGGGGAACCGCCGAAGAGCTTCGCGAAGGCGCCCGCGGCCCGCTCGGTCCGGTCGCTCATGCCAGGGCCTCCCGCAGGCGTCGCGCGGCCGTCTCGGGGGCCACGTCGTTGATGAAGGCTTCCGTACCGGACTCCGTCCCGGCAAGGAACTTGAGCTTGTCGGCCGTCCTGCGGATGGTGAACAGCTCCAGGTGCAGGGCCAGTTCCCCGCCGCGAGTGCGGGGTGCCTGGTGCCAGGCGGAGATGTACGGGGTCGGCGCGGGCCGCCGCGGCGGCTCCGCCTCCGTCGCCGGTACGGGGAACAGCCGGTCGAAGCGGCGCAGCAGGTCGAGGTAGACGTGCGGGAACTCGGCCCGCTCGGCTTCGGTGAGGCAGGTCAGGTCGGGGACCCTGCGGTGCGGATAGAGGTGGACCTCGTACGGCCAGCGGGCGGCGTAGGGCACGAAGGCGGTCCAGTGCTCCCCGGCCGTGACGACCCGTTCGGTGGCGGCGCGGGCCCGGGAGAGGAGGTCCTCGAAGAGGTTGCGGCCGGTGGCGGCGCGGTGCGCCTCCGCCGCGGCCGTCATCTTGGCGGTGCGCGGCGTGACGAAGGGGAAGGCGTAGATCTGGCCGTGCGGGTGGGCGAGGGTCACCCCGATCTCGGCTCCCCGGTTCTCGAAGCAGTACACCTGCTCGACGCCGGGGAGCTCGGAGAGTGCGGCGGTGCGGTCGGTCCACGCGTCCAGCACCAGGCGGGCGGCGGACGGTGTGAGGTCGGCGAAACCGGCGTCGTGGTCGGGGGTGAAGCAGACGACCTCGCAGCGTCCGGCCTCGCCCGCGAGGGAGGGGAAGCGGTTCTCGAAGACGGCCACCTCGTAGTCGGCGGCGGGGATCTCGCTGAGCCGGCCGTCCCGGGAGGGGCAGAGCGGGCATTCGCCGGCGGGCGGATGGTAGGTCCGGTTCTGGCGGTGGGAGGCGATGGTGATCCAGTCACCGGTGGCCTCGTCCCGCCGCAGTTCCGGCCGGCTGTCCACCGGATCCAGTGGGCGCAGGTCGGACGCTTCGCGCACGGCACCTTCGTCGGTGTCGAAGTAGATCAGTTCGCGGCCGTCCGCGAGTTTCGCCAGGGTCTTCTTCACCTGACGAGAATAAACACTCTCGAACATTTCCCACCACCCCACACCACGAGTTTCCCCAGACTCCAACACATTGGCCGTGTTATCTTGCTGCCTTCTGACCGGTTTCGCCGATTCCCGGGAGCGACCCGTGGCCGAGCAAGCTGCCCAACTGGCCCACCAGCGACGCGCCCTCATCCTGGACGCGGTCCGGCGCGAGGGCGCGGTACGGGTGGCGGACCTGGTCGGACAGCTCGGCGTCTCGGACATGACCGTCCGCCGGGACCTGGACGCCCTCGCCCGGCGGGGCCTCGTGGAGAAGGTCCACGGCGGGGCCGTCGCCCCGGCCGGAGCGAGCGGGCACGAGCCCGGCTTCGAGGCCAAGTCGGACCTGGAGGGCGAGGCCAAGGCCGCCATCGCGGACACGGCCGCGACCCTGGTGGAGCCGGGCAGCGTGATCGCCGTCTCGGGCGGCACCACCGCACACGCCGTCGCCGCCCGGCTCCTCGGGGTCCCGCGGCTCACCATCGTCACCAACTCCCTCCCGGTGGCGGAGCTGGTGTGGGCCGAAGGCCGGGACCGCGGAGCCGACGCCCCGGCCCTGCTCCTCACCGGTGGCTCCCCCACCCCCTCGGCCGCGCTGGTCGGACCGCTCGCCGACCTGGCGATCGGCTCCCTCCACGTGGACCTGCTGTTCCTCGGCGCGCACGGGGTGGCGCAGGACGCCGGCCTGACCACCCCCAACCTCATGGAGGCCCAGACCAACCGCGCCCTGGTCGCCTCGGCACGCCGGGTCGCCGTCGTGGCGGACCACAGCAAGTGGGGCGTGGTGGGACTCAGCGGATTCGCCGCCCTCCACCAGGCCGACTGGTTCATCACCGACACCGGCCTCCCCGCCCCGGCCCGCGCCGCCCTCACGGACGAGGTCGGCGAACTCCTCATCGCGGGCGAGGACGGCCCCGCCGCCACCCCCGGCCGGCTGCCCCGCACCCCGCCGGGGAGGGCCGGCTGACGCCGGATCACATTCCGTCGGCGGGGCAGGGCTCACCCATGGACGCTGTCGCGTGCGCAGGGCTTCTCGCCCTCGACCCCTACATGGCGGACCGCAGCATCCCCGCCGTCTTGGCCATGGCGGCCCTCGTGACTTCGTCGGCCGCGGTCCGCGCGGCGTCCTCCAACAGGAGTGCGGCCGCCTGGAGGAGCCCGATGTGCACGGGCACGGTCTCCAGTCCGGTGAGCGCGGCCATGGCCTGATCGGCGGCGCTCTGCGGGATAAGGGTGCTGACGCCGCGTCCGACGACCCGCTGGTGTTGCGTTGGTGTACTCACAAGGTGATTCTCGCGGGTCCGCACACCAAACCACCCACGAACGCGAGCGTCCTCACCCCCACAGGCCACGGACATGGACGCAGGCCCGGCCCATCGGCCGGGCCCTCGTTGGGGTCGGCCTAGGGCCTGTCGTCAAATTCCCGCCGTCGCCCGAAGGGCGGCCCCGCGGCGTCCGGTGCGTGCTCTCGGCGCGCCGGGCGAAAGTCCGCGTACTGGACGTACTCGGGCTTTCGCCCGGTGCGGCGAG